>CAUSPE010000002.1:0-71866 GCA_963533485.1 uncultured Streptococcus sp. | reverse complement strand
TTACGTAAGTTCCTTCACCTGGAATCACTTTTTCAGTTGATCCATCTTCAAATGTTGCCGCCACAGTTTCATCGATTGGAACAAGCGGATTACCACCTTCAAATATTGGCGTACCTGTTTGAACAAGACCCTTAATATTAACTGAAGAAGTATCTTTACCAGTTGGTGTTACTTTCGTAAACTCTGGACTGTAGGATGCAGTAACTGGGGTGCCATTCTTATCTACGCGTTTGACAGTGACTGGATCTGGTTTGCCTACAAACTGCTTATCTGGAGTGAAGGTCACACTTCCATCTGGCGCAATTGTGTAAGTTCCTTGACCTGGAATAGATTTCTCTTTACTTCCATCTTCGAAAGTTGGCTCTACTGTTTCATCGATTGGAACCAGTGGATCGCCGCCTTGGAAGCTTGGAGTGCCCGTTTGTGGAACACCTTGAGGACCTGTGCTGGTTGCACCAGTTCCTGTTGGTGTTACTTCTTTCACCACTGCTTGGTACTTGACTGTAACAGGAGTTCCGTTGGCATCCACACGAGTCAATTCAAGCTCTGGTGTTTCACCCTTGAACTGTTTATCAGGAGTGAAGGTCACCTTACCGTCTGCGTCCACTTCGAACTTACCAACATTTGGCACTTCTTTCACAGTTGTACCATTGTCAAATAGTGGAGTTGAATCAGCTGGGAATGGAACTGAGTCATGGCCTGGAGTGAAGGTCACTTTACCTTCTTGGACTTGACCTTGAAGTCCTTCTGTCTTATCACCTGTTCCAGTTGGGGTTACTTTCGTAAACTCTGGACTGTAAGTCGCAGTGACTGGAGTGCCATTCTTATCCACTCGTTTCACAGTTACTGGATCTGGAGTGCCAACAAACTGTTTGTCTGGAGTGAAAGTTACAGTTCCATCTGGTGCAATCGTGTAAGTTCCTTGACCTGGAATAGATTTCTCTTTGCTTCCATCTTCGAAGGTTGGCTCAACTGTTTCATCGATTGGAACCAGTGGATCACCACCTTGGAAGCTTGGAGTACCTGTTTGTGGAAGTCCTTGAGGGCCTGTGCTGGTTGCGTTAGTTCCTGTTGGGGTTACCTTAGTCACTGTTGGGGTATAGGTCGCAGTCACTTCTGTTCCATTCTTATCTACACGTTTGACTGTGACTGGATCTGGTGTGCCAACATATTGTTTTTCTGGAGTAAAGGTGATAGAGCCATCTGGATTGATGCTGTATTCACCTACACCTAGAACTGTTTTCGTTGACTGTCCATCTTCGAAGGTTGGCTCTACTGTTTCATCAATTGGAACCAATGGGTCGCCACCTTGGAAGGTTGGAGTACCAGTTTGTGGAAGTCCTTGAGGACCTGTGCTGGTTGCGTTAGTGCTGGTTGGAACCACTTCTTTCACCACCGCTTGGTACTTGACAGTAACAGGAGTGCCGTTGGCATCCACACGAGTCAATTCAAGTTCTGGTGTTTCGCCCTTGAATTGCTTATCTGGGGTGAAGGTTACCTTACCGTCTGCGTCTACTTCGAATTTACCAACATTTGGCACTTCCTTCACAGTTGTACCGTTGTCAAATAGTGGAGTTGAATCAGCTGGGAATGGAACTGAGTCATGGCCTGGCGTGAAGGTCACTTTACCTTCTTGGACCTGACCTTGCAGACCCTCTGTCTTATCACCTGAACCAGTTGGAGTCACCTTAGTAAACTCTGGACTGTAAGTTGCAGTAACTGGGGTGCCATTCTTATCTGCGCGTTTGACAGTGACTGGGTCTGGAGTTCCAACAAACTGCTTGTCTGGAGTGAAGGTTACAGTTCCGTCTGGTGCAATCGTGTAAGTTCCTTGGCCTGGAATAGATTTCTCTTTGCTTCCATCTGCGAAGGTTGGCTCAACTGTTTCATCGATTGGAACCAATGGATCTCCACCTTGGAAGGTTGGAGTACCAGTTTGTGGAAGCCCTTGAGGACCCGTGCTGGTTGCGCCAGTTCCTGTTGGGGTCACTTTCGTAAACTCTGGACTGTAGGTCGCAGTGACTGGAGTGCCATTCTTATCAACACGTTTGACTGTGACTGGATCTGGGTTTCCAACAAACTGTTTGTCTGGTGTGAAGGTCACTGTACCGTCTGGTGCAATCGTGTAAGTTCCTTGACCTGGAATAGATTTCTCTTTGCTTCCATCGTCGAAGGTTGGCTGGACTGTTTCATCGATTGGAACCAGTGGGTCACCACCTTGGAAGGTTGGAGTGCCCGTTTGTGGAACACCTTGAGGACCTGTGCTGGTTACGTTAGTGCTAGTTGGGGTTACCTTAGTCACTGTTGGAGTATAAGTCGCAGTCACTGGGGTACCGTTCTTATCCACACGTTTGACTGTGACTGGATCTGGGTTTCCGACAAACTGTTTGTCTGGAGTGAAAGTTACAGTTCCGTCTGGTGCAATTGTGTAAGTCCCTTGACCTGGAATAAACTTCTCTTTGCTTCCATCTGCGAAGGTTGGCTCGACTGTTTCATCGATTGGAACCAGTGGGTCACCACCTTGGAAGGTTGGGGTACCTTTTTGCGGTTGACCTTGGATACCCGTGCTAGTTGCGCTAGTTCCAGTTGGGGTTACTTTCGTAAACTCTGGACTGTAAGTCGCAGTGACTGGGGTGCCGTTCTTATCCACGCGTTTGACTGTGACTGGATCTGGGTTTCCGACAAACTGCTTGTCTGGAGTGAAGGTCACTGTACCATCTGGCGCAATGGTGTAAGTCCCTTGACCTGGAATAGACTTCTCTTTGCTTCCATCTTCGAAGGTTGGCTCAACTGCTTCATCGATCGGAACCAGTGGGTCACCACCTTGGAAGCTTGGAGTTCCGGTTTGTGGAACACCTTGAGGACCTGTGCTAGTTACGTTAGTGCTAGTTGGGGTTACCTTAGTCACTGTTGGAGTATAAGTCGCAGTAACCTCTGTACCGTTCTTATCTACACGTTTCACTGTGACTGGAGTTGGTGTACCAACATATTGTTTTTCTGGAGTAAAGGTGATAGAACCATCTGGATTGATGCTGTATTCACCCACACCTGGAACTGTTTTCGTTGACTGTCCATCTTCGAAAGTCATTGGTTTCGTATCATCAATTGGAACAGCTGGATTGCCTTCTGTGAAGGTTGGGGTACCCTTTTGCGGTTGACCTTGGATACCATTTGAAGTGGCATCCGTTGAAGTTGGAACTACTTCTTTCACCACCGCTTGGTACTTGACAGTAACAGGAGTTCCATTGGCATCCACACGAGTCAATTCAAGTTCTGGTGTTTCACCTTTGAACTGTTTATCAGGAGTGAAGGTCACCTTACCGTCTGCATCCACTTCGAATTTACCAACATTTGGCACTTCTTTCACAGTTGTACCATTGTCAAATAGTGGAGTTGAATCAGCTGGGAATGGAACTGAGTCATGGCCTGGAGTGAAGGTCACTTTACCTTCTTGGACTTGACCTTGAAGTCCTTCTGTCTTATCACCTGAACCAGTTGGGGTCACTTTCGTAAACTCTGGACTGTAAGTCGCAGTGACTGGAGTGCCATTCTTATCAACACGTTTGACTGTAACTGGATCTGGGTTTCCAACAAACTGCTTGTCTGGTGTGAAGGTCACTGTACCATCTGGCGCAATCGTGTAAGTTCCTTGTCCTGGAATAGTCTTCTCTTTGCTTCCATCGTCGAAGCTTGGCTCTACTGTTTCATCAATTGGAACCAGTGGATCACCACCCGCAAATGTTGGAGTACCGGTTTGTGGAACACCCTGAGGGCCTGTGCTGGTTGCGTTAGTTCCTGTTGGTGTTACCTTGGTCACTGTTGGTTTATAATGTGCTCGGTAAGGAACACCGTTAGAATCATTTACTTGAACAGTAACTGGGTCTGGGGTACCAACAAAATTTTTGTTAGGTTTGAAAGTGACTTGACCAGTGTTAGGGTCTAACTCATAAGTTCCAACTGACTGACCATTGGATGTAGCAGGAACTGAGTTACCAGTAATAGGTTGGCCGTTAGCATCCACAAAGGTCGCAGGGCGTGAAGCATCTGGAGTCACTGGCGTTTTAGCTGGATCGCCATCATTAAAGATTAGATTTTTGTTTTGTTCTTGGCCTTGAACACCAGTCGATTCATATGTTGGTATCTTTCGAACAGTAGGAATGTAGCGACCATCCATATTGTTCAAAATGTCATTCTTATTTGGATTTGATGCATCAGTTGATTGCCAGTTAGTTGATGAACCGTTTGAGTCTGTACGTCGAATATTAATCCCTTCAGCAGTTCCCGTAAAGTTAGCATTCGGTGTGAACGCTACATCGATATCATCACCATTAGCAGTCACTACATAGGTCCCTTCAGGACGCACATAAGTATTGCCGTTAGTTGGAGTCAAGACATTCCCTTGATTATCCAAAACCTGTGGCGCTTGGCTACTCATGCTAGCATTAGTTACAAAATCTGAACGATCTGGTCCTTTAGGTGTGAAGTGAACTGTAGCATTTTGTGTCTCACCTTGAAGACCAGTTGTTTCTTTCTTTTCACCTTGAGGTGGATAAGTACGACGAACCAACATGTCCTCAACTTCACCACTAAATGCCGTCCCGGTAGGCTTCTCAATATCACCTGCATTAGTCGCAATACGCACACGCATTCCAAGTTGGTCAACCAATCCACCACTAAGACTCGGAATTGCATTAAATGTTAAAGTGTGATCTCCATTAGCAGTTATTTCTTTAACCACACTGCCTTCATTATCATCAAATTTCCCGTTATTATTGAAGTCCACCCATGCTTTGACATATGCTTTAGCATTACCATTTGGATTAGCCTTAATTTTAAGGGTATAAGTACCATTCTTAGCTTTGTTTAAATCCAAGAGGTCGTTAGTATTGTTATATTGATCAGCAGTTAGCAATTGCTGCGGACCTTCATCTGAAACATCCTCACGATCATCAGAAGTCCAGTCATTTTTAGAATCCACATCGATATCTGCTTCTGTAGAACCTAAGTAAGGTTGCTTTATTTGAACATTTGTTATCGAATCGCGTGTAGAGATAGTATGGTGAGCTTCACCGTAACTTTCTGGCGCATCACCACCATCAACTACCAAGAATCCCATCATAAGCGCCTGCTGCCCTGCGGTCGCAACATAGAAACCTACCTCAGAAGCCCCACGGGTCATTACAACTGGTACTGCTTTACTTGCTGAAACAATTGGTCCAAATACTTGACTACCCAGACCACCTGTAACTGTATCAGGACTCAAAAACTTATTCCAATCGACAGTCTTATCTTTTAGGATGAGTAGACCACCTCTTGTTGTCTTGTCAGCCTGCTTAACAAGTTCTTCAGTTGTAACAGTGTAAGGACCTTTTGCACGAGGACCTTTCATCCATTCTCCTATGTATTCCCAACCTTCACCGTTAGTGGTAAAAATACCATATTCACCAGGGTTAGCATCTTCTCCATCAGCCATAACAACTGCTGGTTTTACTTTTTTACCACGATAAGTGGCTTCTATTTTAAATTTAACCCCCCAGTTTACACCATCAACTGGTACGATAATTTGTGTTTTATGGCCTTGTGTATCAAAACCTTGTCCCCCAATAGTACTCCATTTATCTTGAGGTTGACCTGATACAGGAGGTGGAGTTTTTCCATAATCTTTCCAACTTTTTAAATAACTGTTTGTTGCATTTGGATCATAAGTTCCAGCAGATGAAGTTCCTTCAACCCGTTTTTTATAGATTTCAGTTGATTGAAATGGTTTGAGCTCTGTAACGGTAAGTGTCACTATATAGCCAGGCGAAATTTCCTTCGTATAAGTAGTTCCAATCTTAAACCCTCCCTGAGGATCTAAGTTTTTCAAGCTTGCTGTATCAGAGAAATCAATCCAGTTAATTTGTTTTGCTAATTGTGTACTTTCTTTCTTCTCTGATTCAGACAATTCTGGTTTAGATGTACGTGGTACAGGAGTCGCATCGTCCGCACCTGCATAACTAGCTGGTGCAACTGAAGTTACCTGGGTATCACGACGAACTCTACGTGAACGTGTAGATTGTTCAGTAGCACTAGACGTCTCAGTAGGTTCAGCAATTATTGGAGCAACTGCAGTTTCTGGTTTAGCACTCTCTGTAGATTTATCTTCTGGAGAAGTAACTGGTTTCTCAACAGGAGACTGTGATGTTTCAGAGATAACCGATTGGTCATTGTTCTTTTTATCAGCAGGCTCTGCTCCAGAATTTGAAGTTGCTGTTTCTTTAGTTGGTTGAGAGGATTCTACTACAGATGGTGTTTCAGACTTTTCTGATGTTTTAGAATCTGTAGGTGATATAGAAGTCCCCGTTGTTTTATCAAGGTTTGTTTTAGCTACCTCGTTTAAAGAGTTTGTCACACTCGTCTCATCAGCACTAACTTGAGAAGTTGCTCCCAAAAGGACCAAGGTGGACAAGAGCACAGAACAAACACCTACATTTAGTTTTCGAATAGAAAACTTATGAAGGCGTGGATTAAATAAATCTTTCCCCATTATAATCTCCTTAATTATAATTTTATAACTCAGAATATTATACAACTTTTTTTATAGCTTCGCTACTAAGTAAACTTAAAAAATTTTAGTTATTATTTAAATTATAAAAGAAAAAAACTACGTATACTTAACTTCAATTATTATCTTGTTATATTTTTCCCTGCATTAAAATTTATATAATTTCTTTATTCAAATATTTTATAGATTAAATAAAATTATCAAAATTTCACTTCTAGCTTATAAGCATCAAAAAACCACTCACTCCAAAGAGCAAGCGGTTCTTGTAATTTTTATTTTTCGAGTAAGCTAAGAGCTTCTGCATCAGCGATAATAGTCACATCAGGGTGGTTTTGTAGGCTACTTGCTGGGAGGTTCTCATTCACTGGGCCAGATACTGTTCCAGCAATGGCTTCTGCTTTCGACTCACCGTAAGCAAAGAGAATAATTGACTTGGCATCCAAGATGTTTTTAATCCCCATTGAAATGGCTTGGGTTGGAACGTCTTCAATCTTGTCAAAGAAGCGAGCGTTAGCTTCGATGGTAGACTGGTCTAGGTCTACAAGGTGTGTCTGGCTATCAAATGGAGTGCCTGGCTCGTTAAAGCCGATATGTCCATTGCGACCGATTCCTAAGATTTGCAAATCGACAGGATGGTCAGCCAAAATTTGGTTGTAGCGTACAACTTCAGCTTCAGCATTGTCCTTAACCCCGCGAGGCAAGAAACTTTCTTTAAATGGTTTTTGGTTAAACAAGTTTTCCTGCATGAAGTAACGATAAGATTGTGGATTGTCCCCATCAAGCCCTACATACTCATCAAGGTTCACACTGGTTAGATTTGAAAAATCAAGGTCACTCTCAACGATTTCCTTGTAAAACTCAAGCGGGCTGCTTCCTGTCGCAAGTCCTAATGTTTGAGCACCATTGGCCAATTTTTCCTTCAAAATCTCAAAAGCAACTTTTCCACCTTCGACTTGATTCTCAACTTTTATAACTTTCATTTTATATCCTCCATATTTCTATATTCATTATATGGTATAGACCAATTTTTGTCAAGTGAAAACGATTTAATTTCCAAAAAAAGAGCGTCCAAACTTGAAACATGTTATAATGGATAAGATTAGAACTTAGAAAGAATGAACAGATATATGAATACAGCTGATTTTGATTTCCACTTACCTGAGGAATTGATTGCCCAAACGCCCCTTGAAAAACGAGATGCCTCCAAACTCCTTATCGTTAATCGTGAAACGGGAGAAATGCAGGATAAACACTTCCACTCCATTATCGACATGCTGGAACCTGGTGATGCCCTTGTCATGAACGACACTCGCGTTCTCCCTGCCCGCCTCTATGGTCAAAAGGAAGAAACAGGTGGCCACGTAGAGCTTCTCCTTCTCAAAAACACTGCTGGTGATGAGTGGGAAGTCCTAGCTAAACCTGCCAAACGCCTCAAGGTCGGTACTCGCGTCAGCTTTGGAGATGGTCGTCTCAGCGCTGTCGTTACGGAAGAATTGACCCACGGGGGCCGTATTGTCCGCTTTGAATACCAAGGAATTTTCCTAGAAGTTTTGGAAAGTCTAGGTGAAATGCCACTGCCACCTTATATCCATGAAAAACTAGATGATCGTGAACGTTATCAAACGGTCTACGCTAAAGAAAGTGGCTCTGCTGCTGCACCGACTGCTGGCCTCCACTTCACCAAAGAACTGCTAGCAGAAATCCAAGCCAAGGGTGTCCATCTAGTCTATCTCACTCTGCACGTCGGACTCGGAACTTTCCGACCCGTTTCTGTTGACAATCTGGACGAACATGAAATGCACTCAGAGTTCTACCAACTTTCTGATGAAGCAGCAACCACCCTTCGATCTGTCAAGGAAAATGGAGGCCGTGTCATCGCTGTAGGAACCACTTCTATCCGCACACTGGAAACCATCGGTTCCAAGTTTAATGGGCAAATCCAGGCTGATTCTGGCTGGACCAATATCTTTATCAAACCAGGCTATGACTGGAAGGTTGTGGATGCTTTTTCAACCAACTTCCACCTACCAAAATCAACTCTCGTTATGTTGGTTTCTGCCTTTGCTGGTCGTGACTTAGTCCTAGATGCCTATCACCATGCCATCCAAGAACACTACCGCTTCTTCAGTTTTGGAGATGCCATGTTTATCTATTAAGAAAATCCCTATTAGGAAACCTAATAGGGATTTTTCTAATTATTCCATACCAAACTTTGGATCTTTCAAACTCTGAACACTGGCATTGATAACTGCTCCGATAATCAAAATCTTTGCAATGAGAATAAACCAGAACATCATGACTACCACGATAATGGAACTGAAAAATCGAACGTCAACCAGATGATTGACATAACTATTGACGTAGACAGAAAAGATATTCAATAAAAAGATAAGAGTTAGCAAGACAAAGACACTTCCTGGTAAAACATAGCGGATTCGTGGTGCTTTTACTTTTGGAAGGAAGTAATAAATCATGACTAGAATGGCAAAGATCAAGGCATAGACCAGAGGGCCTGTAAAATCTTGCAGGTAGGAAAATAGCGGACTGTCTGATTGCCAGTAAGTTTTGAGGAGGTTGAGCAACATACGACCAAACATACTCAAAAACAAGGCCAAGGCAAAAAGAATCTGCAGGCCAAAACTAACAAGTAGACTCATCAACTGATGGGAGATAATTCCTCGACTCTTGGTCACCCCATAGGCTTTGTTAAAAGCTTTTTGGAGAAAATCCATTGATTTCGAAAAGGTCCAGAGTGCAGATAAAACGGCAAAACTCAGCAAACCAGTCGATGGTTGAGTCAGAACTTCTCGGACAATCTTGGCGACCACATCATACACCGTATCAGGCAAAAATTCCTTGATCGTAAGTAAAAAATTTGAGACCGGAATCTGAAAATAAGGCAAGATATTGACCACTATCATCAGCAAAGGAAAGATTGAAATCAACCAATAGTAGGCAACAGCGACACTGGTCAACTCGCTATCAGATGCTTGATAATAATGCAAAAAAGCTTTCAATAAGGGCCTATCCATCAGCTCTTTCCACCACTTTTTCATGTTCCATCCTCCGTCATTTTCTTCATCATCTAAGTTCTTCTGATTAAATCTAGCATATCATAAGGCAAGGTATTTGCAGCCTCTTTCAGAGAATAATTCTCTAAATTATTCACATTTTGGCGTAGTTTTTTGGCATATTTGGCTGTTATCAGTTTAGCTTCTTCGTATTCAAAGATTGCCTTACGTTCGAGATAGTAGCCTCGTATCATTTCATCGATATTGTTTGGCTTGATGCGATTGATAACCCGCTCAACAAAGGCACCACTTCCGATAATGGCCGTCTCGCGTAGACGAGACTCTTGCATAAAGCTAATCAGAGAACTCTTATAAACCCCTTTTAGGTTTTCCAAACTCTCGATAATCAGCTCTGTATTTTCCAAATACAACTCTGAAATCTGATCATAGTCAACTGCTAGTAGTTTACGAGATTCTTCATTCATCCAACTACGGAAAGTTTTGCCAAAGGTAAACATTTCATGGAGTAGAAAGCGCAGTATCCGTAAGGAAACTAGGAAGTAATAAGTCACTCTAGAAGCGAAATTCCGATTGATACTCTGTTCTATGTTTTTTAGGTAACGTTGGTAAACTCGATAGCCACGCTCACTGATTCTATTTTCTTCATAGGCTTGCTCCAAACCGTCACTCTCAATACTCAAGATAAGAAGCTTGAGGGACTCCCAGTCCTCTTGGACTCTCTTATTTTCCAGACTAAGGATGAGGTTTTCAATCCGACCATGATAATTATCAATAGCTGCATAAAGAGGAAGTTTGTTATTGTGATGGTCTAGCTCTTTTTCTAATTCTGCAGCCACATCATTCAAAATCGCAATATGCATCAAATGGTCCTTGCTTTCCTCTTGTTCTTCAGACAAATGAGGGAGGACCAATAAACCTGTTAGAAAGCTCAATAGTGTAACGCCTGCTACAAGGAAGAGTAAGAGAGGGTATTCCTGCTCCAAATGACTTGGTATGAGGAGAATGGTCGCGATAGATACTGTCCCTTTGACACCAGAGAAGGTCAAAAGGAGCATATCTTTCATGTACTTATGAATTTTTTTCTTAAGTCGACGCGTCCTCACAAAGTAAAAACCAGCAATCATGACAAAGCGGATCGCAAAAAGCAAGAAGGTCAGAACGACAACTGAAAGCAGTAAAAGAAGGGGATTGTAGAGAGAATTAGACAAAATCGGCTCCGCTATCAATTCTAATTCCATCCCCAAGAGAACAAAGACTGATCCATTTAGCATAAAGGTCACGGTGTGCCAAACGGTCTCCGTCACGGTGTCTACCTGAGCCTCAAGGAGTGTAATTTTCTTAAAGCGACTGGCCTTCAAAATACCTGCAACCACTACCGCGATAATCCCTGAAACATAAAACTCTTCTGCGATAAAAAAAGTCATGAGTGGCAAACTTAGCTCTAGCAATAGTTCACTGGCTATATCTATCGCTCGTACACTCAGCAAAAAGCTATGCAAGAAACGATTGACCATAGCCGTCACAAAACCGACTACAAAACCACCAAGGATAGAAAGTGCTAGGGAAGTTCCAGCTTGGCTGAGAGAAAACGTTCCTGTTGTCCAAGCAGCAAGAGCCATCTGAAAGGCAACCAAACCAGAAGCGTCATTCAAGAGTCCTTCCCCTTTTAGGATATTAGAAACCCGTTTGGGAAAACGAAAACGTTCAGAAAGAGATGCAAAGGCAACCAAATCTGTTGGCCCAAGTGCCGCTCCAACTGCTAAACAGGCAGCCAAAGGAAGAGTCATCCAAAGGAAGTGAGCCATGCCCCCCAAGCTTAAGGTCGAGATAAAAATCACAGGAAAGATCAGAAAGACAACAATCCGCCAGTGCTTCAAAATGGACGTAATATCTGCTTCTTCTGCCTCCCGGAAAAGTAAGGGACCAATAACCATGGCCAGAAACAGCTCTGTATTGAGATGAAAGTCCGCATCGGGAACAAATAAACCAATCCCAATCCCCAAAAGGATTTGTACAAGAGGAAGGGGCAAAAAAGGGAGAAGTTTATTGGTCGTGGTTGAAATGATTAAGACAAATAAAAATAGAATCAAGTAAATGAGTAATTCCACACAATTCCTCCTTAATCTTTTTTACAACAAGATTCAAAAATCTCCTTTTGCTCTTGGATTTTCTGATCAATCTTAGAACAGTCTTTGTGCTCAATTTTTTTCTGGCATCGTTCCATTTCAAGAGCCACTAATTTTTTCTTAATTTTAAGCATTTTCTTGCTCATATGTGCTTCGTCGAGCACTCCGACTGCTCGCTCGTGATGCGTTGACTCGACAAAATTTTGGCGCATTGCCTCAAGCTTCTCACGAAGGTATTGTTTATCCATGTCTATACCTTTCTAATTTTTCAATCATAACTAAAAACGGTGGATTATTAACTTGGTTGAGAGTCCGATAAATGGCAACTGTATACTCTTGTTGGTTCAACTGGCTAACAAAATCCAATACAGCATCCCTCTCAGTATCTCCTCCTTCATGACCATAGTAGATCATAATGGCAATCCGTCCTCCTTTGACAAGCAAGTGACATAGCTTTTCTAAGGCTTTGATAGTAGTCTGAGGTTGGGTGATGACGGACTTGTCAGCAGAAGGTAAATAACCAAGATTAAAAATCCCTGCCTTAGCTTCTGTCACAAACTGGTCTAGTGTCTCGTGACCTTGCAAGATTAACTGGGCATTTGTCATTCCAGCCTGATCCAAACGCTCTTGCGTCTTCTCCAAAGCCTGCTCCTGGATATCAAAGGCATAGACTTGCTTGGCTAGCTTGGCTAAAAAAAGGGTATCGTGGCCATTACCCATGGTCGCATCCACTACAATATCCTCTTTTGTCACAACCTCAGCCAAAAAATCATGTGCCATCTCAAGTGGTCTTTTCATTTTTAAACTCCTGTTTTACAGCCTTGCATCCTTGCACACTTCCACGACGTCTCATTTCAGTTTCAATAGCATTTAGCACTTCCCATTTATTGAGGCTCCACATGGGACCTATCAACATGTCTCTAGGTGCATCTCCTGTGATTCGATGGATGACGATATGCTTGGGAATGATTTCCAGTTGGTCACAGATGACCTTGACATACTCATCCTGACTCATCAGTTGCAAACGTCCTTCGTGGTAATCTCGCTGCATCCGTGTATTGGTCATGAGGTGAAGCAAGTGCAACTTAATTCCTTGAATATCATTATCCGTGACACAGCGACGAACATTTTCAACCATCATCTCATGGGTTTCCCCAGGAAGACCGTTAATCAAATGGGAAACAATTTCAATCTTGGGATATTTTCTCAAGCGTTTTACAGTTTCAACATACAATTCATAAGAATGGGCACGGTTAATAAGGTCAGAGGTTGCTTCAAAAGTAGTCTGTAAGCCCAATTCTACCGTCACATGCATACGCTCCGACAACTCAGCCAAATATTCGATGGTTTCATCGGGTAAACAGTCTGGCCGTGTTCCGATATTGATCCCTACTACACCTGGCTCGTTGATAGCCTGCTCATATCGTTCCCGAATCACTTCCACCTTTTCATGGGTGTTGGTAAAGTTTTGGAAATAAACTAGATACTTTTTAACATCTGGCCACTTGCGGTGCATAAAGTCAATTTCCTTATAAAATTGCTCACGGATAGGAGCATCCGGTGCTACGATGGCATCTCCAGAACCTGAAACCGTACAAAAAGTACAACCACCATGAGCTACAGTTCCATCCCGATTGGGACAGTCAAATCCCGCATCGATGGGAACTTTGAAAGTCTTCTCTCCAAAAAGTTTTCGATAATAATCATTCAAGGTATTATAAGATTTCATAACTTTCATTATAACAAAAAACACCTACAATCTCAAAAGCCTGACTTTCCAACAAATTCCCTTGTTTCTCATTTCCTTTAGCGTTTTTTTATGATACAATATGGGTATGATTTTAATGAAAATAGCATCTATTTTATTATTGATATTAACCTTGGTGGTTTGCTTTATTGTCACCAAGCTTTTCGGACTTAGGAAAATAGGATTTAATTTCGCGGATCTCGCTTTTCCACTTTTGGTATTTGAGTATTACCTGATTACTGCTAAAGCCTTTACCCACAACTTTCTACCGCGACTTGGAGTCGCACTTTCTCTCCTATCAATCCTCCTTGTAGTCTTTTTCCTTGTCAAAAAACGAAGTTTTTATTACCCTAAATTCATCAAGTTTTTCTGGAGAGCCGGTTTTCTCCTTACCTTAATCATCTACATTGCTATGATTGTCGAATTGATGATGCTCCCATAAAAAACATTCCCTCAGACAGCTGTCTAAGGGAATGTTTTTATCTTCATACCTTGTTTTCTAAGCTCTACCAAGATACTTTTTTTATTTCCTAAATGTTAAGGCGTAGAATTTACCATCCCAAAGAAGTTTCATTTCCTTTTCCTTAACTTCGCTTGGAACAGCATTCTCAATTTCACTCAAATCAACAGTAGCATCTTTGAAATAATCCTTACTAAAATGATTTTTCTTATATTGCTGATCCACATAGTCAGCCGTCTCATCTGCAATTAAAATCTTAGTCCCTGGCTTCGCCACTCGTAGCATTTCCTGCATAGCCTTGGCCTTATCATTGAAAAAATTGATTCCGCCAATATGGTAGACAATGTCAAAACTATTATCCGCAAAGGGTAGATCCTCCGCGCAAGCATGGAAAAGTTGCAAATTAGTCTTTTTAGCGCAAGATTTCTGGCATTTTTTTAGCATACTGATAGAAATATCCACCCCTACAAAGTCTAAACTTTTCAGGTCAATTATCTCAGGAATATAACGGAGGTCTTGACCAGTCCCGATAGAGACATAAAGAACAGATAAATTATCTTTCCATTCTATTTCCTCCATCAGATCCCTTCTCAACTTATCAATTGCCTTGCCGTGGAGAAGTGGTCCTATCCATTTCTCACTCATATCATACCAACGAGCCATACGGTTATACATGGTCATGTATTTAGCATTATCTCCAGATAGATAATCAGGATTAAGAGACAGATAGATAGCCCCATCTTTTTGAAAATTTTCTACCTCTAAACCTGGCTTCAATTTATCTTGTAATCTTGTTTCAATCATATGCAACATCTCCTTTTCTATTTGTCACCTATTATAGAGGAATTCATCGCAAAAACAATGGCTTTTCAGTAAGTGGCAACTATCCACTTGTATCCGGTAGTAGAACCAGGGTCAGTTACAAAAAACAAGTGCCAATTTCCATTGACACTTGTTTCTACTTTTAAACTGCGTTGCAACATTTCGTGAAAGATACCGTTTTAAAAACTTAATCTTCTTTTTTGCGTCTTGCCAAGAATCCTGTTCCCAATCCAAGAAGGGCGATTCCCGCTACTAGAGTCGCTTGGTTAGACTCGCTTCCTGTATTAGGTAATTCCCCACCTTTTTTAGGCTTACCTGGTTCATTTGGTTTACCAGGTGTTGGTTTTTCAGGAGTGTGTGTATTTGTAATGTTGTAACCTTCTACTGAAGCTGTATAACCATCTGGAACATTCACTTCTTCAACAGTGTAGGCAATCTCCTTACCTTCTTGATAACGATCAAGACCTGTAAACTCATAAGTCCAGCCACTTGTTTCTGACACTGTAGCTGTCTGACCAGTTTCCTTACCATCTGCAAGAAGTTTTACGGTGATAGATGCTGGACGGATGCCATCTTTGTTATCTTCATCTTTCCAGATCTTATGACCTTTTACAGCTGTTTTTTCTGGAGTATGTTCGTTGGTAATGGTGTACTTGCCATCCTTATCTGTAGTGATGGTTGCTTTGTATTCTGTCATAGCAGTTTCTTTGACAGTATACTTGATTTCTTTACCATTCTCATACTTAGGAAGTTTTTTAGATTCGAACTTCCAGCCAGTTTTTTCTGAAACTTCAATTTCTTGAACAACCTTGTCGCCGTTAAGAATTTGAACTTTCACAGATGTTGTACGTTTACCGTCTTGGTTGTTGTTATCTTTCCACACCTTAGTTCCTGAAAGAACAACTGTTTCTGGGTTATAGGTGTTTGTCACTACTTGACCAGTCACAGAGGCTTCGTAACCAGCTGGTACATCCACTTCCTTGATAGAATAGGTGATTTCTTTTCCAGCTTCGTATTGTGGAAGATTGGTGAAGGATGCTACCCAAGTGTTATCATCAGTCTTTTCCTTAGCTGTTAAGGTCAATTTCTTACCTTCAACAGCTACTGGATCTGCATTTCCTACTTTTTTATAAAGTTGAACCGTTACGGACTCAGGACGTTTACCGTCTTGGTTGTTCGCATCGTTCCATACTTTTGTTACCTTGTAGTCAATTGCTTTAGGAGCATATTTGTTTGTGATGGTAAAGTCTGTAATAGTTGATTCGTATTCTGCTACGGCTTCTTCTGTTACAGTGTATTTGATTTCTTTACCATCTTTATATTTTGCTAATTTCGTGAATTCGACAGTCCAAGTTCCATCTGCGGCTGCTTGAACTTCTTTCGAATCATGTTTCTGACCATCTGCTAAAAGATTGATTGTAATCTTAGTCGGACGTTTGCCGTCTTGGTTGTTCGCGTCATCCCAGTTCTTAGTTGCTTTTACATCAACTGTTTCTGGAGAATAGCTATTTGTGATGGTAAATCCTGATGCAGCATTACCAGTAACTTCAGAAGTGTAACCAGGAACAGTTACTTCTACTACCGTGTACTGGATAGGTGTGCCGCCTTTATCAGCATCAAGGTCTTTGAAGCTTCCAGCCCAACCATTTGCTTCAGTCAATTCAAGTGTTTTACCAGTATCTTGACCATCTGCAAGCAATTTAACTGTGACAGAAGTTGGACGTTTTCCGTCTTGGTTGTTCTCGTCCTTCCATACTTTCTTCACAGGAACTTCCGTTTTTGTTGGAGTGTAAGTATTCTCGAAAGCTTTTTCGTCATCGTAAGAAACAGTTGCTTCTAGTGCACCTTTACCCTTGTCCGCTACAGTAACTGTAGCCGTAACAGTTTTAGTGTCGTACTTGATGCTTGTATCACTGCCAGCTTTTTCAGCAATTTTAAAGGTATAAGTCCCTGCTTTGTCGAATTCCAATTCTGAGAAAGCAATGTTTCCGTCTTTGTCATTCTTCACAGTTTCTTTCACCTTACCATCTTGGTCTGTTAAAGTGAATTCAAACTCTTCAGCCTTCAACTCACGTCCTGTAAGTTTTTTATTAGCTTTAATCTTAACTTTAGCTTTGCTACGTTTATTTGTAACTGTTTTGATCGCTCCATCTTGTCCAACAGTCATCTCAAATGGAGTAGGATTTAACTCATATCCCTCAGGAGCCTCAATCTCGGTTACTGTAAAGTTCCCTTTCTTGATATCACTTTCTGAGTAAATAGATGACTCAGCAATTCCGTCATCATTTGTCGTTACAATTTCCTCTTTAGCCGTAGCTCCTGCTGGAGGAGTAATCTTAAATTTTGCTCCTTTTAGACGGTCATGAGTCAGCTCGTCGACCTTGTAAAGAATGATACGGTAACCTGTTTCTAACTGAATTGTACCGCCAGAAGCAACGACTGAGTTTCCGATTTGCTTAACGACTGTCTTATTACTATAGTCATCATATGTTAGAATCTGGTCATCACCCTTCATTTCAGCATTGTTTTGGACTTGCGTGCCATCAGCTGGAGCACTTGTTTTATAATTAATTCGAAATGCTGCTGGTTTACCGTTCTTCGCAAGAATTGAAGATGCATTGTTAATTGTTAAAGTAAATTCTGTGTAAGAATCATTCCATTTTACTTGGTAATCCTTACCAGCTTCTAAGACAACCTCATCTTTAAAGTAATAATATTGATCATACCAACCTGCCGTGACGCTAAATGTTTCAGGGATCATCTGCATTGGCGAAGCGTTTGGATCTACCCAGTCATGAATTTCAATTTTATTATAGGCTGCTTGTTTCGGATTAACACGAACATACCAGCTGTGTAAGTATTTTCCACTCTTATTTAGAGCCTTTGATGTCCAATCCTCTTTGTAAATCAAACCATGATATTTATTGAAATTAGCTCGACCGATTCCTTCAGAATAATCAGCCGTATCACCTTTTTTAACCTTGATTTGATGGGTGATTTCATTTATGGTTTCCGTTTTATCAAAACGGAGCGTTTCATTGCTTAATTCATTTTTAGAACTAAAACCAACAAAGAAATTTCCTTTAACGTTTTGGACTTGATAGCCACCTTTTTTCTCAAGATAGGTTTTCAGATTTTTTAATGTAATAGTTGCCTTACCACCATTATTATCCCCGTTTGATACAATTTGAGTTTCTCCGATAACGAGATCTGTTTCCTTATCTTTTAAATCAAAAGTTTCATTTCTAACAGTTAAAGGGCTCGGAACAGTAAAGGTAAAGGTATCACCGTCCTCTAATTTACCATCATAGGCGCTCAAATCGTAATCAACAGTGAATTTATAATTTGAGTAGTTATGATGTTCAGGAGAAAGTGTATAAACGCCATTCGCATCCGGTTTTATAAACTTACCATTATCAACCTCCCAAATTCCAATATTACTGATAACGTTCTTCAGTTCCTTTGCTTGAACTGAATTTGGAGCAAAGATTATCCCTAGCAAACAGGCCAGAGAAGTTAGGATGGGTAACCAAAATTTCTTGTTCTTCATAATCTTCCTTTCTAAATTACCGAAAACATTAAAACGACAAACTATGATTATAAAATCTCAACACTCATCTCCTTTCGAATTCGTTGAAATCCATGAGGGTTATTGAATAAGTTACATCATATTAACATGTTTCATAACTATATGTGAGTGCAATATTTATCATATTTGTTCTATTTTTAATATAGAAACCTCCTTTAGTTTCATTATAAAACAAAATTAACTTTTTTTGTAATATTATGAGGTTATTGCCTTTTGAAAATATTGACACAGTGTAAAATTATTGCCATAAAAACTAATTCTTTCATCACACTATAGTTTCTTTAAGTATAGTGTACACATACGAACAACTTCTCTTTTAAACAAACAGAAAGAAACATTGCACAAAACATTCCATTTATTTATAAGTTTGATACACCTTAATAATTATCCAAACTATTTTATATAAGTAAAACTCAGAAGAAATCTAGTAATAGTCATATCCCATCCTGATAAATAGTTTAATTTAGCATATTTCATTATTCTGAACCATAAAAAAAGACCAGGGGGTTATCCCTGATCTTTCTTTACTGTACTTATTGGCTACTAAATGAGATTAGTTTTCTTTTCTTCGTTTAGTTGCTACAAGACCAGTACCTAAAGCTAGAAGAGCTAAACCTGCTGCTAATGCAGCTTGTCCAGATTCACTTCCAGTGTTTGGTAGGTTAGGATTTTCTGGTTCAGTTTGGTCCGTTACTACTAACTTACCATCCTTAAACTCAACCTGATTTCCACTAGCATTTACCACTGTTACAGTTCCGTCGTAGTTAACTTGGAATGTAATATCTGTTACTGCTAAGTATCCAGTTGGAGCGGCTTCTTCATGGAAAGTATATACTCCTGGAGTCAAATCAAGTACATGTGATTGATTGGCTTTTGAAGTCCATTCAGCCACAGGATTACCTGCAACTTTTTCTCCACGGAAAATTTGGATTTTTGCACCCGCGATTTCTTCACCCGCTAGATTTACCTTACTGAAGGTAATCTTACGTGGAAGGTCATCGTCTTTGTCAGTTACAGTTACTGTTGAGCCGTTGGTTACGACTTTGTTCTCTTCACCCTTAGAGTCTTTTTCACCAACGTTGGTCACTTCCACTGTGCCGTCATGTTTGACTTGGAAAGTGATGTCCGTTACTTTGAGGTAACCTGTTGGAGCGGCTTCCTCATGGAAGGTGTAAGTACCTGGGGCCAAGTTGAGATCTTTAGACTTACCAGCTTCTGAAGTCCAGCTTTCTACGGCTGTGCCTTCTGCCTTATCGCCCTTGTATATCTTGATTTGAGCGCCTGCGATTTCTGTTCCACCAAGGCTAACCTTGCTAAAGGTAATCTTACGTGGTAGGTCATCGTCTTTATCGGTTACTGTTACAGTTGAACCGTTTGTGGCAACTTTGTTTTCTTCACCCTTAGAGTCTTTCTCACCAACGTTTGTCACTTCCACTGTGCCATCATGTTTGACTTGGAAAGTGATGTCCGTTACTTTGAGGTAACCTGTTGGAGCGGCTTCCTCATGGAAGGTGTAAGTACCTGGGGCCAAGTTGAGATCTTTAGACTTACCAGCTTCAGATGTCCAGCTTTCTACGGCTGTGCCTTCTGCCTTGTCGCCCTTGTAGATCTTGATTTGAGCGCCTGCGATTTCTGTTCCACCAAGGCTAACCTTGCTGAAGGTAATCTTACGTGGTAGGTCATCGTCTTTGTCGGTTACAGTTACTGTTGAGCCGTTGGTTACGACCGTATTAGTTTCACCCTTAGAGTCTTTTTCACCAACATTTGTCACTTCCACTGTGCCATCATGTTTGACTTGGAAAGTGATGTCCGTTACTTTGAGGTAACCTGTTGGAGCGGCTTCCTCATGGAAGGTGTAAGTACCTGGGGCCAAGTTGAGATCTTTAGACTTACCAGCTTCTGAAGTCCAGCTTTCTACGGCTGTGCCTTCTGCCTTGTCGCCCTTGTAGATCTTGATTTGAGCGCCTGCGATTTCTGTTCCACCAAGGCTAACCTTGCTGAAGGTAATCTTACGTGGTAGGTCATCGTCTTTATCGGTTACAGTTACAGTTGAACCGTTTGTGGCAACTTTGTTTTCTTCACCCTTAGAGTCTTTCTCACCAACGTTTGTCACTTCCACTGTGCCATCATGTTTGACTTGGAAAGTGATGTCCGTTACTTTGAGGTAACCGGTTGGAGCGGCTTCCTCATGGAAGGTGTAAGTACCTGGAGCCAAGTTGAGATCTTTAGACTTACCAGCTTCTGAAGTCCAGCTTTCTACAGCTGTGCCTTCTGCCTTATCGCCTTTGTAGATCTTGATTTGAGCGCCTGCGATTTCTGTTCCACCAAGGCTAACCTTGCTGAAGGTAATCTTACGTGGTAGGTCATCGTCTTTGTCGGTTACAGTTACTGTTGAGCCGTTGGTTACGACCGTATTAGTTTCACCCTTAGAGTCTTTTTCACCAACATTTGTCACTTCCACTGTGCCATCATGTTTGACTTGGAAAGTGATGTCCGTTACTTTGAGGTAACCGGTTGGAGCGGCTTCCTCATGGAAGGTGTAAGTACCTGGAGCCAAGTTGAGATCTTTAGACTTACCAGCTTCTGAAGTCCAGCTTTCTACAGCTGTGCCTTCTGCCTTGTCGCCCTTGTAGATCTTGATTTGAGCGCCTGCGATTTCTGTTCCACCAAGGCTAACCTTGCTGAAGGTAATCTTACGTGGTAGGTCATCGTCTTTATCGGTTACAGTTACAGTTGAACCGTTTGTGGCAACTTTGTTTTCTTCACCCTTAGAGTCTTTCTCACCAACGTTTGTCACTTCCACTGTGCCATCATGTTTGACTTGGAAAGTGATGTCCGTTACTTTGAGGTAACCGGTTGGAGCGGCTTCCTCATGGAAGGTGTAAGTACCTGGAGCCAAGTTGAGATCTTTAGACTTACCAGCTTCTGAAGTCCAGCTTTCTACGGCTGTGCCTTCTGCCTTGTCGCCCTTGTAGATCTTGATTTGAGCGCCTGCGATTTCTGTTCCACCAAGGCTAACCTTGCTGAAGGTAATCTTACGTGGTAGGTCATCGTCTTTGTCGGTTACAGTTACTGTTGAGCCGTTGGTTACGACCGTATTAGTTTCACCCTTAGAGTCTTTTTCACCAACATTTGTCACTTCCACTGTGCCATCATGTTTGACTTGGAAAGTGATGTCCGTTACTTTGAGGTAACCGGTTGGAGCGGCTTCCTCATGGAAGGTGTAAGTACCTGGAGCCAAGTTGAGATCTTTAGACTTACCAGCTTCTGAAGTCCAGCTTTCTACAGCTGTGCCTTCTGCCTTATCGCCCTTGTAGATCTTGATTTGAGCACCTGCGATTTCTGTACCACCAAGGTTAACTTTACTGAAAGTAATGGCTTTTGGACTATCATCGTCTTTATCCGTTACTGTAACAGTTGAGCCGTTGGTTACGACCTTGTTGTCTTCACCCTTAGAGTCTTTTTCACCAACGTTGGTCACTTCCACTGTGCCGTCATGTTTGACTTGGAAAGTGATGTCCGTTACTTTGAGGTAACCTGTTGGAGCGGCTTCCTCATGGAAGGTGTAAGTACCTGGGGCCAAGTTGAGATCTTTAGACTTACCAGCTTCTGAAGTCCAGCTTTCTACGGCTGTGCCTTCTGCCTTGTCGCCCTTGTAGATCTTGATTTGAGCTCCTGCAATTTCTGTACCACCAAGGTTAACTTTACTGAAAGTAATGGCTTTTGGACTATCATCGTCTTTATCCGTTACTGTAACAGTTGAGCCGTTGGTTACGACCTTGTTGTCTTCACCCTTAGAGTCTTTTTCACCAACGTTGGTCACTTCCACTGTGCCATCATGTTTGACTTGGAAAGTGATGTCTGTTACTTTGAGGTAACCAGTTGGAGCGGCTTCCTCATGGAAGGTGTAAGTACCTGGGGCCAAGTTGAGCTCTTTAGACTTACCAGCTTCAGATGTCCAGCTTTCTACAGCTGTGCCTTCTGCCTTGTCGCCCTTGTAGATCTTGATTTGAGCTCCTGCAATTTCTGTACCACCAAGGTTAACCTTACTAAAGGTAATCTTACGTGGACTATCGTCATCTTTATCAGTGACTTTGATTGTTGAACCATCGGTTACGACTGTATTGTCCTCGCCTTTAGCATCCTTAGTACCAACATTCGTCACTTTAACTGTTCCATCATAGTTAACTTTGAAAGTGATATCCGTTACTTTGAGGTATCCAGTTGGGGCTGCTTCCTCATGGAAGGTGTAAGTACCTGGGGCCAAGCTCAATTCTTTAGACTTACCAGCTTCTGAAGTCCAGCTTTCTACAGCTGTGCCTTCTGCCTTATCGCCTTTGAAGATCTTGATTTGTGCTCCTGCGATTTCAACTCCACCAAGACTAATTTTACTGAACGTGATTTTACGAGCTACATCGTCATCTTTATCAGTAACTGTCAGAGTTGAATTTTGGGCTACAACACGATTGTCTTCACCTTTAGAATCTTTTTCACCTACTTTTGTCACTTCAACAGTACCGTTAGGTTTAACTTGGAAAGTGATATCCGTTACTTTGAGGTAACCAGTTGGGGCTGCTTCCTCATGGAAAGTGTAGATGCCTGGTTCAAGATTCAGTTGCTTAGGTTGGTCAGTTGAAGTCCAGCTTTCTACGGCTGTACCTTCAGCTTTTTCGCCCTTGTAGATCTTAATCTGTGCACCAGCGATTTCATTTCCTCCAAGATTGACTTTACTGAAGGTAATAGCCTTTGGAGTTGTATCCTCTTTGTCAGTGATTGACAAAACAGAACCAGTTGTTACGACAGTATCTGTTGTACCTTTTTTGACAATTGTAATAGAACCATCAGCATTGACCGTGAAGGTAACATCATCAACATACTGATACCCATCTGGAGCATAGGATTCTGTTAGAGTATAGGTACCAGGAGCTAATTTAATCACTTTAGAAGTATTAGCTTCTGTTGTCCAGTCTGCTACAGGTGGAGCTTCTGGTCTTACACGATCTCCGCTGTAGATTTTAAGTTCGGCACCTGGGATTTCTTTCCCATTTGGATCCACCTTTTTGAAAGTAATCTCTTTCTCAGTTGGTGTCTTTGGAGGTGTCTTCTTATTTTCAATTTGACGTTCTACAGATTTGTCTGAGCCAAACTCATCTGGAGAAATTTTAATATCTTCAGTTAGTTTGTCATAGCCAAAAGGAGCCGTTACTTCACGAATTGTATAGTTGTCTCGCAACAATTTACCTACACTAGCGTTACCATCAGAATCTGTTGTCAATCGTCCAACAACAGCTTGGTTACGATCACGAATCACTTCAAAAACTGCACCGTGCAATGGTTGGCCTGCTTCGTCTACCTTATGAATTTTAATGGTGAAAACATATCCTTCCGCAACACCACCTGCAATCTGGTAGGTACGTGTGCTGGTTGATTGTTCATTCTCACTTCCATTGTAGCTCATGTTGGCTACGTTCGTGATTTCCTCACCATCGACTAGATCATAATTCGCTTTAGCTCGATACTCGATCATATAACCAAAACCATTAGTATCTCCTAAAGGAAGGGTGAAACCATCACCATTCGCATTTACCACTAGTTGGTTTTTAAAGGTTTCGGTCATATCCTGAGCATTAGTCCATTTCCAGTCTCCGTTATTCCAACTCCAATCTACTTTGTAAATACGAAAAGTATCTGGTAGGAAGGTCATATTTGGAGAAGAGAAAGCATCTTTGATAGTGACATCACTGTAGTTCGCCATATTGCGGTTTACAGTAATGTTATAACGGATTACATTTTTCTCGTCATCCTTGTATTGGAAGGAACTCTTTTCAATTTTAGAGTCGTATTTCCCTGGAGGGCCGTTGTAACGGATTTTCCCTGCAGATAGAACTCTATGTCCTACAGTAATATTGACATCAATGTCTTTTTCTTCTGAAACAACATCATGGTCAACTCGAACATAGACAAAGAATTTCCCCCTAACGCCAGAATTATTCTCAACAAACTTTGTGTAAGTTAGAGTAATCGTTTTGCTAGCTGCATCTAAACGACCAGTAGCTACAAGATTGTTAGAAGCATCTCGTAATTCAATGTCTGAAGAGTTTGAAAATGTAATCTCTGATGGCAATTGAAGTGTTGTTGTATCACCTTCATGCACCGTATTATCTGGCAAAACAAAATCTGCAGTAAGACGGAATTCTTGCCAAATATCCAACCCTTGCGTTAAAGCTTCACCAGATCTGTTTTCAACACCAACACTAGTGATCACATCATTATACTCTGTCGCATGTACTTGCGTCAGAGGGGCAAATGATTGGAGAATAACTCCCAAACAAAGAATAAGGATCTGAATCCAAGATCTTATTTTCTTGTTCATTTAATCTTCCTTTCTTATAATATTCAGTTGTAAATGTACAATGTAATAGTAAACTAAATGATTGTCCCCAACTAATCACCATTCTCCTTTTTCAAGCGAAAATTATTAGCCACATTACATCCACATTTTATCATACTATGAAGAAAAAGGCTAGAACTATCAAGCAAATTTTTATAAAAAAAATCCAATTTTTTCTTACAGGTTGAAATCGACTTTTTCACATCCGTATATTAACCGCTTTGTATCTTTTCTTCTCCTATCATCGAAACAAAATCTGGTATATTTTACCGCCATTTTTTAAAAAATAAGTTCATCACGTTTTCGATACCAGATAGTGTTTTTATCATTTTGGTAATCTGATTTCACAAACGTTAAATTGCTCTAGAGAAAGTACTTCTGCCTATTAAAAAGACCAGGTTTCCCTGGTCTTTTTGAGATACAATTAGAAGAAATACTGATTCATTCTAGTCTTCTTTTTTGCCTTTAGTGGCCACTAGACCTGCACTCAAACCAAGAAGAGCTAAACCTGCTGCTAGAGCTGCTTGACTTTCTGCACTTCCTGTATTTGGTAACTGTTCTTCTTGAGCTTGACTAGCTTCACTTGAGGAGATTTCTTTTGTATCTGCTTTTTCTGATACTTGTGGTTTTGTAGATTCTTGAGGTACTGGTTTAGTTGTTTCACCAGCCGTACCAACTTCTACAATGCGATCTTGAGCCATGACTTTATCATAGCTTTCTTTTTCAGTTCGCTTGCCATTTTCAACTTCGATCAAGTGAACACGGATACCTTTTTGACCTTCTTGGAGAACACGAGTTTGACCCACTGGAAGCTGATCATTCTTTTGTTCCTGAACCTTGAAATCAACTGTTTCTTCTTCGATTACAAGTTCTGGTCTGTTAAGGACTAGGTTCTTCACTTCATCTTCTGGAAGGGAGGTTCCTGGTTTAGTTCCAACCAAGACGATGCGGTCTGTCGGAGCCTCTACTACTTCACGGATTTTTTCTTCCTTACTTCCACTAGGATTAACCGCTGTGAAGATCCGTTCCTTACCAACTTTTCCTTCTTGTTCTACACGTGTTTCACCTAGATACAGTGTTGAATCCTTTTTCTCAACTGTCTTGTAGGCCAAATCTTTTTCAACAAATTCGAGTTTTGGAAGATCTTCTTGTACAGCAGCAACTGTTTTCTCAGAAACTGGTTTTTCCTTGATCAACTGGATACGGTATTCCTTAACTTGTTTTCCACTTTCTGAAACAAGGCGAACAAGAACTGGAAGGCTATCATCTCCGCTATCTACAACTGTTGATGCTACTTGATTGCTTTCTTCGACTGAGACTTTTGGACGTTGACCTTTATAGGTGATTTGATAGTCTTGACGATCTTCAGCGAAGTCAGGAAGTTCTTTTCCATCCACAAGAATCTTCGATTGGGTACTTTCTTGAGGCAATTCACTCGGTGCAAGGAAGGTCATCTCAATCATCGCAACACCGCTCTTGTCTGCTTTACGCTCCATACGCCATCTCATGGCTTTGGCTTTGACAGCTTTAAATGTTACGTTGATTTCATCACCAGCTGCGATGTCTTTATCTGCACGATAAGGTACAGCTTCCCAATTTTCTGGATTGTTAAATGGATGAGCTGCATCGTAGGCTTGGTAGTTTGAATAGTAGTTAGGCACTTCAAACTCTGGGCCAATATAACGTTCCAAAACGAGTTTAGATGGGGCATCCGTACCACTATCTGCAAAGAAATGAAGTTTAGCTTGCGCAACAGTCCGTTCGACAATCTTACCATTTTCACGGAAGATCACACCTGCTGATACTTCTGGATTAGAAGATGGTGTTGGAGACCAGTTTGTCCAACGACGATTTTCTGAATGATTTCCGTCATTGAGATAGTCCACACGGTCATGGGAGTTTCTATCAATGTCGTTAGTGGCTGAAGCAAAGGCGCGGTTACTATTTTCATCATACTCTGGGTTATTTGAAAGAGCTTCACCAAGTTTGTCTGTCACTCGTACAGTGAACTCAGCAACAAGATCACTACCAAGGACACGACCTCGAACGGTAAATCGACCTGCTTTTGTCAGATTTTCTGCTGGAACTTCTTCCCATTCAACTGCCAAGTCTTTTGTTTCGTAGCCGTCTTTACCTGTGAAGTAAACCGGAACCTTAGTTGGCAATTCAAGCGGTTGTCCTACTTGTACCAAACGAGCTTGTTTAACCGCAGCAACAGGTTTACGAGAAAGTAAGTCTTTGTCCTTAGTGAAGTATAGACGGTATTCACCTAAGATATCCCCATTTTCAGCTTTCGCGATGACACGAACCGGCTCACCTTCACGAACACTTGGAACAACCGTCGCGAGACCATTGTTGCTAACACTTGCTGTTACTGCAGGAACTTTTCCATCTACAGACTCAAGGTAGTAGTCTGTCAAATCAGGGTTGAAGTTTGCTAAGTCTTTACCGTCAACTTGGATTCTCGTTTGTCCTTGTTTGGCTGCTACGACTTGTTTTGCAAAGATTTGTACTTCTGTGATAGACGTTCCTTTCTTGCTATCAAGTCGAACCATACGAATGCGAACCGCATAGGTCTCAACTTTATCAAAGCTGAAATGATTCATTTCTCCAGCTTTTAATTGAGCTGGTGCTTTGAGATTGCTTACCTCTTTCCAGTTTGCAGGATCATTAAAGGCATGGTTTTCCTCACCTACAAAGCTAGGGTTTTTAGGGGCTGTTGGAACGGTCTTACCGACATAATATTCAATCACATAAGACTTCGGTACACCAACTCCGTGGTCTTCGTGGAATCCGACACTTAGATTATCAACTGAACGTTTGCTCAAAATACCTGAATCTCCGAATAGGACACCAACTGAAGCTTCTGGATTAGTACGGTTCCAGTTTGTCCAACGGTTAGCTGGGCGGTCATTAAAGGAAATCAATTTATCGTTGACGTTTGAAACAGGATCAGTTGGATTTGAGTCTGAAGCAAAGGCCAGTGGCAATTCTGAACCTGTCCATTGGTCAGAAATGTTTGCTCCCTTCTCAGTTTGAGCAGATACGCGAACATGAAGTTTAGTTGTTAATTGCGTACCTTCTAGGCGACCATTAACTGTAAAGACACCTTCCTTGGAGTATTGCTCTGATTGAATCGCATCCCAAGTAACCTTAGCTGATGAAACGTGGCCATTTGAATCGTAGGTACGAACACTTTCTGGTAATTGTGGTGCTTCTGCGATTGGGGTCGTCACACTGACTTCTTCAACTGAAACGATGCCTTCTACAGAGACTTTAGCACGCGCTTCAAGATCAAGTCCTTCAACTTTACCTAGAACTTCAAATGTTTGATAGTGGTCGAGTTTTTCTTTTGGAATGGCTTGCCAAGTGACTTTATGAGTTTTAGGGAAACCTTTGTCATACTCAACCGTTACTGTTGTTGGAAGAGTAGGTTCTTGATGCAAGTCTGTCACTACATTTACTGGACGGATAGATTGCGCAACCTTCGTCTCAGTATTGGCCTGGATAGTGAGTTCAACTTGGCCTTTAGCTCCCTCATATTCCGCTTTCAGAGTGACTACTCCTGACTTATGTAACTCAAGCATTCCTTTACGAACTGCGACTTCCCCTTCACCACTTGTAGAGAAGGTTACTTTATCAGCTGGTAAAACTGCTTGTGTTCCGTCTTGATAGTGAGCGTGTACAGACAATTTCACTGTTTGGTCTTCTTTAAGACCGTCAGCTTGCTCTACTTGTAAGCTCAAGTGGTCAATTTTTGGTGCTTCTTCAAGGAATTGAATTGCATAGGTTTGAAGAGGGCCACCATCTTTTGGTTGAACATAGATGCTTGCACGCATGCCGTTTGCTGCACTTGCTTGGACTACAGTAACATCCGCATTTTCAGCACTTGCTACAACTTCTGGCAAGGATGCACCGTAAGCAAGAGTTCGATATTGCATTGGATTTTGAGTAGTAAGACCAGTGACAGATTCACCACCAACAGTTACATTTGGTACTGCAGGTGCCGCAGCCTCACCTTCTTCTACCACAAGGGTAGCGTGAATAGTCTCACCACCCAGTTGACCAGTCATTTGAATACGTGATCCTGCAACTGACAGTTTAGCTTTATCTGTTTCCGCAATCTCCCACTTATCAACTTCGTATTCTTGTACGCTTCCATCCGTAACAGCAATAGAAACGTATTTGTCAACAGCGCTCAAGTCTGTTCCTGGAGCAACACGCTTAACAGTTGGAAGCTCATTTGCGATTGCTAGAATTTCGACACGGGCCTCAACTTCGCGTCCGTCTGCCATACCTTTAACAGTCACAACTCCTGCTTGGCTCACATCAACTGAAGACCAAGTTACTGGACGTTTTTCACGACTGCCATCACTGTAGACAAAACCGACTGTCTTCGGCATTTTTGGCTCTTTCTCAATAACAGTACGTACTTTTGGTACTTCTGTTCCGAGGACGGTCTTTTCTTGGTCTTCTTTTTTACCAGTAAAGACCGTTACTTGACCAGATTTCAAGAGATCTGAATGGGCTGTTAGAGTGAATTTACCTGCTTGCTCAGTTGATTTAACAATGGCAACCCCTTTACCGTTAAAGGCTCTACGGATCCAAGAACCATCTGCTTGTGCCTTATAACGTTCACGGCTGGCTTGTTCCCCATTATCTACACCGACCAGTTGACCTTGTCCATGCAATTGGAAGCGAACCAGATTATTAGCAGTTGGTACCACATTTCCTTCACTGTCTACGATTTCATAGTAGATGTAAGTCAAGTCTTTTCCATCTGCAGCGATTGCGTGTTCTTCCTTAATGAGACGAACACCTGCTGGTTGGCCTGCAGTAGTGATCTTATCACGTGCAATTTCTTTTCCAGCTTCATCGCGAGCTACAGCTTCCAAAGTACCTGGTTGGTACGCAACCTTCCACTCAAGGTAGAGTTCCTTGGCATTGGCACCTTCTTGGTAGGTACGACCATCACTAGTTTGTTTTTTGTTGAAGGTCTTAACTCCGAGAGATTGACCGTTCAAGAACAATTCAACACTTGCAGCATTAGAGTAAGCGCGAACTGGAATCTTTCCTTGTGCATCTTCTACTTTAGAGGCCAAGTCTCTATTCTCCCAGTTCCAGTGAGGAAGAAGGTGTACCATCGGTTTCTTCTTGGCAGAAACCCATTGGCTTTGGTAGAGATAAAAGTCATGTTTTGGAATACCTGCTGTATCTACGATACCAAAGTAAGAGCTCTTAACGGGAGTTTGGTTTTGGTTGTGCCATGGTGTAGGTTCACCGATATAGTCCGTACCTGTCCAGATAAACTGTCCAGCATAGCCAGCATTGTCACGGTCAAAGGTCCATGAATCTGTTGCCGTTTTACCCCAGCCAACTCGGTCATTACCATAGTCAGACTGTTCGTAATGACGCTCAGGTCCGTTACTATGTTTCAATTCCTGTTCAGGGCGATAGTAACTTCCACGTGTACGGGTAGCTGAAGATGTTTCCGAACCATAAATCAACCAGTTTGGATGTTTCGCACGAAGTTTCTTGTAGTTGTCTTCTGAGTAGTTGAAACCAACTGCATCCAGTTCATTAGCAATCTTCTCATGATCACCACTACCATCACCAAAGCGGAACTTATCTGCTCCCATGGTAACATAACGTGTAGTATCAACATCTTTAATCACTTTTACTAAGCGTTTAACCGTTGCAAGAGAGTGAGCATTACCGTTGGCTTCACCGATTTCGTTTCCGATAGACCACATGAAGACAGCTGGGTTATTTTTGTCTCTTTCGACCATGGTACGAAGATCATAGTCAGACCATTTTTCACCTTTTCTAGCTTCTGGGTGAGTAGCGTCTTTTTCAAAGAAACGTCCGTAGTCATAAGGTTTCTTACCACCATACCAAGTATCAAAGGCCTCTTCCTGAACGAGCAAACCAAGTTCTGCTGCGATTTGCAAGGTCTGTGGACTTGCAGGGTTATGAGTTGTACGGATGGCGTTAACGCCCATCTCCTTCATTTGTTTGAGACGACGGTATTCTGCCTTATAGTTTTCTTCTGCTCCAAGCGCTCCGTGGTCATGGTGCAAGGAAACTCCATGGAATTTAATGCGTTCACCATTCAAAGAGAAACCTTCATTTGGCGTCCAGTGATAGTAACGGTAACCAAACAAATCTTTCTTAGCATCAACCAATTGACCGTCACGGTAAACACGCGTAATCAATTCGTACAAGGCAGGTTTATCATTTAAAACTGTCCAGAGTTTTGGTTGTTCAACTTCTAAAATCGCATCAAGACTTGTTGACTCATGTGCTTTCAAGGTACGGCTCGCTGTACGAACCAAGCCTGTTACAGCCTGACCACCACGTTCAACGATTTGATACTCTGCCACTAGTTCATGGTCTTTATCGTCTGTATTGACAATTTTGCTGGCTACATGAGTTTCAACCTTGCCATGTTGCTGTTGTTCAAGTTTTGGTGTTAAGATGGTTGTCCCATTTTTCTCAACATGAACCTTATCTGTCACTTGCAAGGTCACATCACGGTAAATACCGCTACCTGAGTACCAACGGCTACTTGGTTGTTTGTTGACTGCATGGACAGCAATCACATTCTCACGACCATCTTTGTGAAGGTATTTGGTGATATCGTATGAGAACTGGTTATAACCATTTGGATAATGCCCCACTAACTGGCCATTGACATAGACTTGAGAGTCCATGTAGACACCATCAAAGGTCACTCGAACATTTTTCTTGAGATCTTTTTCATCAAGTTTAAAGGTCTTGCGATACCAAGCTTCACCACCATTGAGCTGTCCACCCTCGTTTTGGGCAGGTGACTGATGGTCAAAATCGTTAAAGATACTCCAGTCGTGTGGGAGATCCAATTTTTGCCATGTTGATACATCTGCATCTGATTTCACAGCTTCTTTAGGATTCGCATTGAGTTTAAAGTGCCAATTTTGATTAAAATTCACTTTTCTATCTTCAATCATTTGATTCACTTCTTCATTTGTCGCAGCTTTCAACTCTTCCTTGACAGGATTTTCTTGACTTGAAGCTTGAGATTCTACCTTTGGAGCAGTTTCTTCAGGTTTTAGAGATGCTTTATCCTCTTTTGGAGCTACAGGTTCCTCTTCTTTCTTCTCGGCTTTGCTTGCTTCAATGGGAGCAGCTTGACTTTGGTCAACACTTGCAACATCCTTGTGCTCTGCTACAGCTTGATTTTCTTTTTCCCCCACTGCCGGACTTTCCTCTTTTGCTTGTTCTACAGTGTGGGCGATAGGAGTTTCATCCGCGAAAACTGGTGATTCTCCAATGACACTTCCTCCAAATAGAACCGCACAGGTTCCAATCATGACAGAGCAAGCTCCTACGGCAAACTTACGAATGCTGTAGACTCTTTTACGATTCCAATGGCCTTTTTCCATAAAATCCTCCTTTAGTAACCGCTTCCATTTCCTTGTAAGCGTATTACTTTTCATATCCTTTTACCCTTATTTTATAAAATAATATAGGAAATTTCAATACCCTAAACACAAAAAATCATATTTTTGATTGTTTTTTCTAAAATTTGTAGAAGATTCGAAAAAAGTGAATGTAGATTTAGAACAAAAACAAACATTTCTTGTCACTCAGTAAAATGTTATAAAAAAGGGCTCTAAACAAAAAGCGCACAATCTGTGCACTTTGTTTTCACTTGATTTACAAAAGAAAGAGTCCCACTAGTACGGCTGTCAGTCCTGCCAGGATAAAGAGGTAGGCTAGCCAACGCGGCGCTGGTTTTTCTTCCACCACCACTTTCTTAGGCATATAATTTCCAGAAATTAGAAACATCAAGCCTGAAAAAATCAAGGCAATCTTAGCAACATTGAAATGAGAATCAAGAGCATAGAACAGAATGGAAAGATAGACAACAATATGGGTCAAAGGAACAATCCAAAGGACGAAGCGGGCAAAAGCTGGCTTGGTGATTTCTCGGTATGCCGTTGCCCCATAAACAATCAGCTGTATCAAAGTCATAAAGATTGGCAGACCCCAGATAAAGAGAAATTTGGGTGCATACTTAAATGTCGGGCTAATCGGCGACATCAAACTGATCCTAATATTCTCTGGCAAACTAGGATAAATCCATAAGGCATAAGCAAGTGGCAGCCAAATAACCAAGAAAGTCAGCAGCAATTCCCTAAGGTTATTTCTCAGTTTCGTTTTCATTATTTTTCCCTCCTAGCGCGGCAATCCAGACCAAAATTTCCTCAAAAACCGTGGCATCTAAATGGTAGTAAATATAATTTTTCTGCCGTTCTTCATAGATTAGCCCTGCTTTTTTCAGCTGGGACAAATGATAAGACACAGTCGCTCCCGTCAAATCAAAAACTTGACCGATCTCGCCAGCCGACTTGGGACCTTTTTTTAATATTTCTAATATTTCCCGCCGAACTGGATCGGCTAAGGCTTTCATAGTTTCACTAATTCCCAATTTTGATACCTCTTAAAAATGGATTGATGACACATTTCCGGCTGAGGAAAAATAAAGTTCCTCGTTTTACATAAATCAAGACCCCGACGTAGACAAGCAAAGAGCCATGAAGTGCTCCGTCCAAATGAGCAAGATTTTCTGCCAGCAATCCTCCTAAAACTATTTAGAAAACTTTCAAATTCTTTTCTCCATTATACTGTTTTTGAGGATAAAAGACAAGGAGGGCTTAGCTAAACACTAAAACCCGCTTGGTGGTTCATGAGGTTCAGCATGGTAATGGGCTTGTCGTACTTGAGCTTGCCCTTGAGAAAATCCTTGGGCAGGTAGTCTTTGATGTCTGTTTTGAAGTCAACCTTGCCCTCTTCCCAAAGCTGCATGACACCGACCCAGACGGTGATTTTGGTCGTTGACCCCCACTTGAAGACCGACTTGTCATCCACCGCTAGCTTCTTTTCATTGTCCATATAGCCGAAGTTCTTTTGATAGAGAGTATTGCCGTCTTTGTCAAAGACCGTTGTTACCAGTCCTGCTCTGGTTTTTTCGTGTTCTTAGTAGGAATTTTCAATCTTCTGAACGATTTGGTCGTAAGGCGTGCCTGACAGCAACTTTTGCTGGTCGCTAGCGTGATCCGCTCCAAAAACGACCAGCGCACAAGTTACTAGCGCCACAGCGCTTTTCAAAAATGGTGATTTCATGAAAATTACCAATCATTATTTTCTATATTTCCTCACTTAAAAAGGAAAAAGAAAGAGCAAACTGAGTAGACCGAGAAGCAGCCACAACCAGCCAAAGATAAAGAATAACAGGATTTTAACAAAACCGAAAATATGAAACATGATTTTCTCCTTTCGTCTCAGACATTTTTAAAAGAGGAAGAGGCTCACAAGAAAAAGGATTGAGCTGATGCCACTGAAGATATAAGCTAAGACGCGTGGTGCAGGCTCTTGATCTGCCACTACCTTTCTAGTGAGAAAGTAGCTGACAGCATTAAGGATAATTGCCGACACAATCCCATTGACCTTAAATACCGGAAAAGCCGGATTGAGCCCATAAAGAAGAACGCTGATATAAACTACGGTATTGATAAAGGGAACCAGCCAGTAAAGAAAATGGACAAATTGCTTGTCGATAATCTCTTTAATAGTCGTCGTGTAGCAAACAATCAGTTGAATGACACTCAAGAGAACTGGCAAAAACCAGATAAAGATTTGCTTGGGCATGCCTAGACCGCTATAGGGCAAATGCCCTCTGATTAGCTGAGGTAGGTCTGCATAGATTGACAAAGCGTAGATAAGCGGTAGCCAAATAACGATTAGGCTTGCGATGAGTTCTTTCCATTTTAATTTCATTTTTTTCCTCCAATTTATAATTCCAGACAGTCATCAAAGCGGTCTAAAAGAGCCCGACTTTGATTGTGGGTAATAACGATAACAATGCGGTCTTTAATCGACAAGATATAGTCCATGACTTCCGCTGCCAAGTTGGGATCAAGATTGCTAGTCGGCTCATCAAAAATCAGCACATCATAATCCTTGACCAAGAAGCGCGCCAAATCAATCCGCTGCTTTTCGCCATAGGAAACTTCCTGCCACTCCAAGTCCAGCTCCTTGCTCAAGAAAGCCTCATTAAAATGCAGACTTTGGTACAAGGATGTTTGGTTAGGTACATTTATATCTCTGTATAGCGCGATATTGTCCGCCACACTTCCCTCTATAAAAAAGTCATTCTTTTGGATAAAGGCGATTTTCTGATAAAGGCTGTCGCTTGCTAGCTGGCTGACCGCTTGACCATTGACCATGATTTGACCAGCGTAGTCCTTCTTATCAAAATAATTAAGCAAGAGCTTCATCAAGGTCGACTTGCCCCGACCAGACTCGCCGATAATAGCATAGTGCTTGTCCTTGGCAAACTGATAAGAAAAATCCTGAAAGAGAGCCTTGTCGCCCAACTCCAGACCGAGATGTTCAAAATCAATCCGCTCAATCGTTTCTGTCAGATTTTGAGCGGGCTCCGCTTCTTTCTTAGCCAACTTAGCATCAAAATCATTCTCAATATCCTTAACCGTGCTCATGAGATTTTTGTTATTGATAAACAGCTGCAAAGGAGTGAAGACAAAGTTCAAAAGCTGAAGACTGGCAATCAAAGCCCCAATCGTCAGTGAGCCTTGACTTACAAACCAAATCCCCAGAGACATACAAAATATCTGAGACAGAAAGCTAAAGAACATCATCAGATTCACAGAGCCTTCTTTTGCCACATTGTAACTTTTTCTGGCTTGCTCAAAATCGCTGTTACTGCTAGACAAGTGCTCAACCACCCTTTTTTGGATTTGCAAAAGTTTGATTTGCTCAAACCCTTCCAAAAAATTGGTGACTTGCTTCAAGAAATGATTGCTTTTCTGGGTAAAATTCGCTGTCGCCTTTCTCATCAAGACCCCCGGAATTTGCGACGCCGCCATAGTCAAGATAGAGATGAGGATAAAGCCCAGAGCCATTCGCCACTCAATCCAGAAGATAGCCAGAGTACTGATAAAAACCGAGAAAAAGGCAGCCACAATATCACAGCGTGGGGTCAAGTAATTCTCTTGGTAAATATCCATATTCTTGGTCGTTGTGTTGAGATAGCTATTTTCCTGCTCGGAAGCCTTGTCATGCAAATCCTTGTCATAAAAAGAATGGAAAAGCCTCGTTTTAAGATCTTCTAAAACTTGCTTATTATGATGATTTTTGAACCAAATAGCCAGCAAGCTGCAAAAAGACCAAGCACAAGTGCAAAAAAGGCAGATAAAGAATTGTCCAAGCAAGTTAGAATGAGCCTTCTGCGCACTGTCCACAACGACTCCCAGCTGCAAAGAAAACAAAGTGATAAAAATCGTTGCTCCAATACTAAAGATAGTCGCACCCAGATAAGAAGCGCTGTATTTCCGTAAAATTTCTTTCAACATTTAATTTTTCCTTCCAATTTTCGTCTATTTTTGAAAACGATCCAAGACGGGTTTGCCCAGCAGACAGATAAAATAGCCAGCAAGCCCACAAGCACCATAAGTAGTCCTCTTTTCATCTTTCCTCCTTTATCTATTTAGAAAATTTTCTAAACACCGACCGCAAAAACAAGCAACAAGCTTCGCTAAACCAACCTAAAGTATTTAGATTTTTTTCTAAATACTCTGGTTTAAAAAATCCAGCCTAGAAAAACTAGATTTTTAAACATGTTTTTGATTGGATATTTTATCTAGCTCATCTCTATTTTTATAGAGCACCCATGAAAAAACAGCCAGCCAAATGGACAAACCAGTCACTAAACCTAAGACTGTCAGTAGAATGGAACTTCTTGCTTTCTTCATTTTCTCCTCCTTCTTGCTGCCTTATGAAGGCAAGCATCTAGTCGGTAGATGGCGTTTAGAATTTTTTCTAAATACTTTTCAAAAATTATCTGGTCAATCATCGAAAGACCAAAAGCAAAGTAATTAGATTTTTTTCTAAATAGATTGTAACATGTCTTTTGGAAAATAGCAAGTAGTATTTTGATTTTTTTCTAAATAGCTAGCAAAAAATCTAGCCTGTCTAGACTAGATTGCTTTAATTCATTACTTATAATTAAAAGTCTCCCCTGCTAACTTATCAGCTAGCTTGGGAAAGAGAGTATAAAATATGTGGGCTAAATTGAGTAAAAAAGGAAGATTGAGTTCTCGTTTATTTTTTCCTATGATTTTGACAATCTTTCTAGCGACTGCATCTGGTTCTAAAAGAAAGCGGTCAACCGACTTGAGGTAGCTGCCATCTGGGTCTGCCTGGTCAAAAAAGGCAGTACGAATAGGTCCTGGGTTAACAGTTGTCACATAGACACCATAGGGCATGAGCTCAAGGCGAAGAGCATTTGAAAAACCGATAGCCGCAAACTTGGTCGCTGAATAGAGGCTAGACTTAGCAGTCGCAATCAATCCTGCCATGCTGACGATATTGATGATATGCCCCTTTCGACTTTCCTTCATTCGACACCCAATGCGACGAGACAGATTCATCAGAGCAAAGGTATTGACCTCGAACATCTGGTGAATGTCTTGATCAGAAATCTTGTCAAATTCTTCAAAAATTCCATAGCCAGCATTATTAATCAAGACATCAATCTTACCATAACGGAGATAGAAGTCAGCTACCAGAGCTTCTAGGGTCGAGTCATCGGTAATATCGACTTCAATCCATTCCACATGGGGATGGTTTCCATATAGCTCTGACAGTTTTTCCTTGTTTCTACCTAGCAAGATCAGTTGGTCATTTGGTAAGAGTTTAACCAATTCTTGGGCTAAGCCACCGCTTGCCCCAGTGATGATGATGGTGCGCATCTCTATTCCTTTCAAAGTGTTGGTCAATTTAATGAAATCTTTTTCCAGCTAAATAACGAGCATAAGCTTGGTCAATGACAGGTGCAAACAGATGATAATCCTCCCATCTACCTAAAAACTCTAAAGGCAAGTCATACAAGTCATTGACTACAAATTCAGAATAATCATCCATATACTGATGTTCATAATAGTCATTTACAAAATCCTGAAAATCCTTTTTGATATCCATTGTTCCCAGTTTGCCACGGCACCAGTCTAAAAGATAATCAACACCCAAAGTTTGCTCATTTTTTACACTTTGAAATACCGTTTCTTCATCAGGTGACATCATTTCTTTGGCATCATGCTGGATGAGCCAAGTAAGGAAAAAACCGATATGATTCGCAGCCCAACGATAAATCTCCCGATAATCTTTTTGAGTTAGTTCTTCTTTTTGTAATGAATAGCTGTGCAAGTAATTGGTTAATGCATTCTCAAAATACCAATCCGCTTTATCCAATAAACGATTTTCAACAGTCATCTTATTTCCCTCTTAACGAACCTGAAACATTATAACTCAACCTCTTCCAAGTCTTTAACCACATGGACATTTTCAAAAACAGTTGCCGCATCTTTCTTGAGCTGACTGATATCTTTTGAGAGGAAACGAGCACTGATATGATTGAGCAAGAGGCGTTTAGCACCGGCTTCTGCTGCTACTTGTGCTGCCTGCATATTGGTTGAGTGACCGTGGTTGCGGGCAATCTTCTCATCACCCTTACCATAAGTCGACTCATGGACAAGAACATCTGCATTGACAGCTAGACGCACACTGACATTGGTCTTTCTAGTATCACCCAAGATAGTGATAATCTTACCTGGGCGTGGAGCTGAGATATAGTCTGCTGCCTTGATTTTTCTTCCGTCCTCTAGGACTACATCCTGACCGTTTTTGATTTTACCAAAAAGCGGACCAAACGGCACACCAGCAGCCTTGAGTTTTTCAGCATCCAAGGTTCCTTCGAGGTCTTTCTGCATGACACGATAGCCCACACAGAAAATAGTGTGGTCCAACTCTTCTGCATAAACTGTAAATTTATCTGTTTCAAGGATTTTCCCTAGAGAATCTTGATCAAACTCATGAAAATGAATCTTGTAAGGCAGACGAGAACCAGACACACGAAGGCTGGTTAAGACAAAGGACTTAATCCCTTGCGGTCCATAGATTTCCAAATCTGTCTGCTCTTCATTGGCTTGAAAGGCACGACTAGAGAGGAATCCAGGCAATCCGAAGATATGGTCTCCGTGCAGATGGGTGATAAAAATTTTGCTGACTTTTCGTGGTCGAATCGTAGTTTCCAGAATGCGATTTTGCGTTCCTTCTCCACAGTCAAAAAGCCAGACTTCGTTAATCTCGTCCAAAAGTTTCAAAGCGAGACTTGAAACATTGCGGGCTTTAGAGGGCTGACCAGCCCCCGTTCCTAAAAATTGAATATCCATTCGATACTTTCTAATTAATCAATATATAACATGGCTGTGCGGTTTTCCGATCGGAAATAGCGCTTGCCAGAAAAAGCTCTAGCTTCTTGTAGTAAATCCTCTTGGCTGTAGCCTTTGAGACGCTTGCGACCATCAGCCAAGCTTTCCAAATCAGTCAAAGCTGTGAGATTTTCTACACTAACCACTTCCTCGTCCCCGACAGCTTTCATGTAAATCTTTCCAGACTTTTCAAAGACCAGCTGATGGGGGAAAATTTGTGCAATCTCAAAGAGCAAGTCATCCGATATTACCTCTTCATTTTCAGAGAAGATCCGCCCCAAGCCCTCACTCTCATAGCAAAAACCAAAAGATTTACCAGATAAATTAAGACGAATAAAAGGCTTATTTTCAAAGGTGAAACTTGGCTCAGCATTGTAGAGGTTCAATTCCTTGCTTAGTTCTGCAAAATAATCCGTCGCAGCTTGAGGACTCTTTTTCTGGTAGAGTTCTGCAAAGTAAGCATTCACTACACTGGGCGGAGGGGTAATGAGAGCCAACTGCTCTTGTTCTGTTTTGCCAGCTAGAAGTTGATCCAGATAGACCTTATCCAGACTTGTATAGCCCCCATATTTTAGAGCCAAGGTTTTAATATCAGTCATAAAATTCCTCTAACCTCCATTTGTTTTTCTCCGAAATATAGCCTGTAATCGCTTCTCCATCATCTTGGTAGTCACGATCTTCAAGAATCGCTACACTTTCCAAATCATGAATCTTGTAGGACTTAGAAAAAGGCACCCGTAGAGTAAAGTATTCAAAAATATCCTTGATTTTCTCTAAAAATAAAGCCTGCAACTGCTCACGACTATCCTCAGACTTAGCAGAAATGAGGGCATACGGCGTTTGGGTAGGCATGAAATCCGCCACCAAATCCGCTTTATTGTAAAGGGTCAGGCGAGGAATATCCTCCATATCCAAGTCTTTCATAATAGACAGAACCGTTTTTTCATGCTCCTCGTGATAAGGATTGCTGGCATCAATAACATGCACCAGAAGGTCCACATGCTTGCTTTCTTCCAAGGTTGACTTAAAACTGGACACCAATTCTGTTGGCAAATCCTGGATAAACCCAACCGTATCAGTCAAGGTTACCTGTAGATTGCCTCCAAGATGGATACTCTTAGTCGTCGCATCCAGAGTAGCAAATAGCTCATCTGCTTCGTACTGGGTCTTACTGGTCAAGGTGTTCATGATGGTTGATTTCCCAGCATTGGTGTAGCCAATCAAGCCAATCTTAAAGGTACTCGACTCCAGACGTTTTTCTCTGACTGTCGCCCGATTTTTCTCAACCACCTTAAGCTGACGCTCGATGTCTGTGATTTGGTTGCGAACACTACGACGATTCAGCTCCAGCTGGCTTTCACCAGGTCCACGGGAACCAATTCCCCCTGCCTGGCGGCTGAGCATAATCCCCTGACCAACCAAGCGAGGTAAGAGATACTTGAGCTGAGCCAAATGCACTTGGAGTTTCCCTTCATGGCTTCGAGCCCGCATGGCAAAGATATCCAAAATCAACTGCATACGGTCAATAACCTTAACTCCCAGAACTTCTTCTAGATTGACATTTTGCCGTGGAGTCAAACGATTATTGACGATGACAGTAGTAATTTCTTCTGCATCAACCATCCGCGCAATCTCTTCCAACTTACCAGAACCAACAAAGGTCTTGGAGTTATACTTTTCCCGTTTTTGTTTGTAGCTATCTACAACGACTGCCCCAGCTGTCTTAGCCAGACTGGCCAATTCTTCCATGGAGAGGTCAAAATTGTCCATGCCCTGCAATTCCACACCAATTAGCAGGACTCGTTCCTCTTTTTTCTCCGTTTCAATCATCTAAAAACTCCTCTATCTGGCTTAAAATGCGGTCTTGCAAACCAGGCTCTCCTATCTGATAAAAGGTGACCTGCATGCGATTACGGAACCAGGTCAACTGACGCTTGGCAAAACGACGAGTCGCCTGCTTGAGACTCTCGCTTGCTTCCTCAAGAGTTTGCTCCCCACGGAAATAAGGAAAGAGTTCCTTATAGCCAATGCCTTTGGCTGCCTGTACATCTGGATAATGCTCAAACAACCACTTGGCTTCATCCAATAATCCAGCCTCAAACATCAAATCCACACGATGGTTAATCCGTTCATAAAGCTGACTTCGCTCATCATCCAAGCAGATAATCAGTGGTTCATAAGGACTTTCCTGATTTTTCAAATCCTTACCAAAATGGGCAATCTCCAAGGCACGCATAGCACGACGACGGTTAAACTGGGGAATCTCAAGGCCTGCTTGCTCCACAAGATGGGCTAATTCCTCATCTGAATAAGGCTCCAAACTAGCCCGGTAGGCTAAAATCTCCTCATGAGGTGTTTCCCCACCTAGATGATAGCCTTCCAGCAAGCTCTGAATATAAAGCCCTGTACCACCCGCGATAATCGCTAGCTTACCACGGCTTTGAATATCCTCAATAGCCTTCTTAGCTTCTGAAACAAAATCAAAAGCCGAGTAAGACTCGGTCACCTCTCTGACATCAATCAAATGATGAGGAACAGAAGCTTGCTCCTCTGGGCTAGCCTTGGCCGTCCCAATATCTAGCCTTCTGTATACTTGCTGACTGTCACCACTGACCACCTCTCCACCAAAGCGCTTGGCCACTTCAATAGCAAGGGCTGTCTTCCCAACAGCAGTCGGTCCAACAATCACAATTATTTTTGTTTTCATCTTTTTTCCTTGAAAAATTTCCATTTTTTCGTTACTATTATTATATCACAAAAAGGTCAGTCAGAAAAATGCTACTACTTGAGGCGTCTGGCTGATCGGGAAGATAAAGGAGGAAGACTCATGGCTAAAGGATTCGCTAAAGGTCTTGTAACAGGTGTCGCAGGAACTGTCGCTGCCGTTGCAGGTGCAGTATACGCAATTAAAAAGAAAGTGATTGAGCCAGAAGAGCAAAAAGCAGCTTTCATCGAAGAAAACCGCAAAAAAGCAGCTCGCCGCCGCGTATCACATTAAGAAAATAAAAAGAAGTTGAGATTTCTCAACTTCTTTTTATTTTCTTAAATAGCCAAATCAAACTTCAGTTGTGGCTTGACCGGATCATAGTCAACCAATTCAAAGTCTTCTGCTTTGATATCAAAGAAATTGGTCCCATCAGGAACATTTAAAACCAAGCGTGGTTGGCAGTTTGACGGCTCACGACGGAGCAATTCCTCAGCTTGTTCAAACTGATTATCATAGATATGAAGGTTGTTGATAAAATAGAAAAACTTTCCAACCTTCCATCCAAAATGCTTGGCAATCATCATTTGAAGAGCCACGTACTGCATAGCGTTAATGTGGTGGGCCACCAACATATCGTTAGAACGCTGGGTCAAGGTCGCATCCAGATAGATTTCCCCATCAACGCGACGGACATCAAACATGGTCTGAAAGGCGCATGGAAGGAGGCCGTCTGTCTCCTCAAATGCTTGGTAATCCCAGAGTGAGATGATATTGCGACGATTCCAAGGATTGGCTTCCAGCTGCTTGAGAATCTTATTAATGATATCGTGTTTCTTAACGACTGCCCCATAACGCTCACCAATAGTTCCCGTATCTCCCACTTCCCAGTCATTCCAGTAGTGGACATTGTACTTATCATTGAGAACATCTAGGCTATTAGACTGATCTTGGTAGATCCAAAGGACTTCCTTGATGGCGGATTTGATTGCAATGGGACGCAAGGTTGTGATGGGAAATTCCCCTTTAGACAAATCATACTCCGAAAAGGCACCCGTTACGTACTTGGAGTTGGCAACTGTCCCATCCTTGTACTTAGGACGCGCTTGCTCAGAAAAGACTCCGTCTTTGAGGATTCGTTCAATATTTTCTTTAAAAATCGTGTCTGCTTTTGTCATTTACTCTCACCTCATTTATTGTCCTAACTAGTATAGCATAAAAAAAGAAAGGAGGAAAATCACTGGCTTTAAAGTAGTGTTTTTCTCCTTTTATAATCTTATTGCAATACAAGTGATGCTGCTCCGATAACTCCAGCGTCATTTCCTAGAGTTGCAAGAGCCAATTTTGTGGATGTGCGTACTTGTGGGAAGGTATTTTCATCATAAACCTTTTGCACGCCTTGGAGAAGGAATTCTCCCGCAGCTGATACTCCACCACCAATAACGATTGTTGATGGGTTTAGGATTGAACCGATGTTAGCACAAGCGATTCCCAAGTAACGTGAGAAGTTTCGGTAAACGATCAAGGCAAGGTCATCCCCTTCTTTTGCAAGGTCAAAGACAGTTTTAGCAGTTACTTCTTCTCCGTCATCAATCAAGCGTTTCAAGGCCGCATCGCCTTCGTATTCATCTGCATAACGACGAGTCAAGTTGACAATCCCTGTTGCAGAAGCAACTGTCTCAAGACAGCCTTTTTTACCACAGGTACATGCGATTGGTTGGTCAAAGTCAACAGTGATGTGACCAAGCTCACCTGCTGCACCAGCAACACCGTGAAGCAATTTGCCTTCTGCCACGATACCGCCACCAACACCTGTACCAAGTGTCATAAAGACAACGTCTGGTTGGTTTTCACCAGCCCCCATCCAGCGCTCACCAAGAGCAGCTACGTTGGCATCATTATCAATGAAGAATGGAATCCCCAAGGCTTTTTCAATCTTTTCTTTAATTGGTTGAAGGGTTTTCCAGTTGAGGTTGTAGGCACCGATAACAGTTCCTTTTTCACGGTCAACCACACCAGGTGACCCCATTCCAATCCCTCGGAAATCCGTAGCTGACAATCCAAGCAAGTCCAAACGATGTTGAATAGACTCAATCATATCATCTACGATATGACTTCCTTCATCCAAAATGTTAGTCTTGATAGACCATTTTTCTTGGATTTCTCCCTCTTGAGTTAAAATTGCAAACTTGATAGATGTTCCACCAAGGTCAATCCCAATAATCTTTTGACTCATCGTCTTCTCCTTTTTAATTGAAAATGCTTACAGATATAGTATAACAAAATCGTCCATTTTGTGCAAAGGTTTGCGTATTAAATACCAACATTAAAACATTTAAAAATAGTTCATTATTGAAATCGATTAGTCATCAAGATGTTGAATGGCATAGTTTGCTTCTTCTTTTGTAAATCTATCGATTCTAGGAGAAGTTAGCATGTTATAAATTTCCGTTTTTGATAAATTACTATATTTTCTATGTTGCCTTGCTTGAGCTAAGGCATTTGCCTTATAATTTGCATTCAAATGATTGATAGCATATTGTGCAGTGTCACTATTAAAACCTTTAAAAATTAATTGATCATAAATTCCTTTTTTTGACAAATAAAGTCTGTTATAACTTTGTGCTTCCTTTAAAGCTGCTGAGTATGGATTCCCATCTGCTGGTTTTGGTTGCCACACACCATCGTATCCTACATAGTAACGGCCTCCATCTACCCATTTGTTCCTAGCCATTTTTCCATCTGATTCAACATAGTAACGACCGCCATCTACCCATTCATTTTTGGCCATCTTACCATCTGATTTATAATAATAAGCTCCTACCCATTTATTGCGAACATAGCTACCTTCTGATGGTAGATTAAGTTTTTGAATAGCATAGTTAGCTTCTTCTTTCGTAAAGTTATCAAGATTCGGAGAGGTCAGCGTTCTATAAATTTCTGATTTAGATGAAGTACCATATTTTAAATGTATTCTTGCTTGAGCTAAGGCATTTGCCTTATAATCTGCATTCAAATGATTGATAGCATATTGTGCAGTGTCACTATTAAAACCTTTAAAAATTAATTGATCATAAATTCCTTTTTTTGACAAATAAAGTCTGTTATAACTTTGTGCTTCCTTTAAAGCTGCTGAGTATGGATTCCCATCTGCTGGTTTTGGTTGCCACACACCATCGTATCCTACATAGTAACGGCCTCCATCTACCCATTTACCCATTACCATTTTGCCTTCAGAATCAACATAGTAACGGCCTCCATCTACCCATTCATTCTTGGCCATCTTCCCGTCTGATTTGAGATAATATTTACCTATCCATTTGTTGCGAGCGTAGCTGCCTTCTGCTGTTAGATAATAATAGGATCCATAGTTTTTATCATAAATCCATTCACTTTTTACCTTTTTTCCATCAGAATCAACATAATACCGGCCACCATCTACCCATTCATTTTTGGCCATCTTACCATCTGATTTTAGATAGTAATTACCTACCCATTTGTTGCGAGCGTAGCTGCCTTCTGCTGTTAGATAATAATAGGATCCATAGTTTTTGTCATAAATCCACTCAGCTTTAGCCATCTTACCATCTGATTTAAGATAGTAATTGCCTACCCATGTGTTGCGAGCGTAGCTGCCTTCTCCTGTTAAATAATAGTATGACCCATAGTTATTGTCATAAATCCATTCATTTTTAGCTCTTTTCCCGTCTGATTTTAGATAGTAATTACCTACCCATGCGTTTCGAGCGTAGCTACCTTCTGCTGTTAGATAATAATAGGATCCATAGTTTTTATCATAAATCCATTCACTCTTAGCCATTTTACCATCTGATTTAAGATAGTAATTACCTACCCAAGCATTTTGGACATAGTTTCCCGAAGCATTTAGATAGAAATAAGAATTAGCTTTTTTATCAAAAATCCACTTATTAGTAACTTTAGTACCATTTTCATAGTACGATGAGCCTACCCAACCAGACTGAGCTGTAGATTTGGACTTATCCTCTTTAGGACTTGTATTTTTAGGTTTCTCAGCAGGTTTTTGTGCTGGTGTTTTTGGTTTCTCAGCAGGTTTTTGTGCTGGTGTTTTCGGTTTCTCAGCAGGATTTTGCGCTGGTGTTTTTGGTTTCTCAGCAGGATTTTGCGCTGGTGTTTTTGATTTCTCAGCTTGATTTGACGCCGAAGTTGTATTCTCTTTTACAACCTTACCATTTTTAGATGCATCCTTTTCTTGAGCAGAAACATGCTGAGCCGAAAAAGGAAAGTCTCCAGTTGTATCTGATAATGCAATAAGTCCCAGTGTTGCAGTTGCTAAGCTGGTTACTAAAATTTTTTTTGATTTTTTCATAAAAATCTCCATTATTTTTATTGATTTATACTTATAGTATACCATATATTTAATTTTGCTTTCAAATCAAATATTAAATATTAACAAATAAATCTAAAACTTAATTAAAAAATTCATAATCATATCACTTCCAACTCATACAATCCTCTCACTGCGTTACAGCCATAGATAGTTTCCGCTTGGTCCAAGTCTGGCACAGTCAAGACTTTTTCCTCTACCTGTCCTGTTTCTAGCAAATGCTGACGATAAATTCCTGGTAAAATTCCAAGTCTGATAGGCGGTGTGTAGAGTTTACCATTAATTTTTAAGACCAGATTTCCAATAGAGGTCTCAAGCAGTTCTCCTGCTGCATTATGGTAAATGATTTCCTGTTCCCCTAGACTTAAGTGTGGTCTATGAGTTGTTTTAAAGTAAGTAAATGATTGATTCAAATCTGTTTCTTGCAGACAAAGTTTGGCTTTGCAGAAACTTGGACTGAGGGGTGTTAAGATTTGGCTACTGAGTTCTATCTCTCCAGATTTGCTGAGGGTAACTCGTAAGCGATAGTCTTGATTAACATCACAAACTTGGCACTCTTTCTCTATCTTTTGTCTCAGGTTTTCTGGATCAAAAGGATAGGAAAAATAACGACTCGCCTTTGTCAGTCTTTCCAGATGTTGATCTTCAAAAAGCAGTTGTTTTTGACTGATTTTCCCAGTTGTAATCAATTGGAAACGTGCTTGTTTACGATAGAGAACAGCCGCCTTTTGATGAACCTCTCGGTATTCAGATTCCCAGGTACTATCCCAAGTAATGCCGCCTCCAACTCCATAGATGGCTTTTTCTTGATGCAGTTGAATAGTCCGAATGGCGACATTGAAAATTCGTCGCCCATTTGGAAGTAAGAGACCAATCGTTCCACAGTAAACTCCTCTGGGTTGGGGCTCCAAGTTCTTGATGATTTCCATGGTCGCAATTTTCGGTGCACCCGTTATGGAACCACATGGAAAGAGCGAGCGAAAAATGGTAACTAGGTCAACATCTGGTCGCAACTGACTCTTGATGGTTGAAGTCATCTGCCAAACAGTTGAATACTGTTCCACTTGGCAAAGACGCTCCACGTGCTCACTCCCCACTTCAGAAATACGGTTCATATCGTTGCGCAAAAGATCCACAATCATCATGTTTTCAGAGCGATTTTTAGGATCCTGTTCTAGCCAGCTAGATTGGGCAAGGTCTTCTTGGTCAGTCACTCCCCGCTGGGTTGTTCCCTTCATTGGGCGAGTCGTTAATTCCCGGTCATTTTGCTCAAAAAAGAGCTCTGGGCTCATGGAAATCACTGCCATCTCATCATGTTCAACATAGGCATTGTAGCCCGCCTCCTGCTCTACCACCATACGATTGTAGATGGCAAAAGGATTGGCACTTAAGTCCTGCTTGAGTTGGACGGTGTAGTTGACCTGATAGGTGTCTCCCTGACGCAAATGATGGTGAATCTGGGCAATAGCCTTTTCATAGTTCTCTGCAGATGTTTCTTCCTGCCACTTTGAAGGCAGATCTACTTCCTCATAAGTCAGAGGAATAGGCGATGTTTCTACCCTATCATGAACTGTAAAATATAGCAGATACTCTTCCAGTAAAGGAGCTTTATGAACTGTTAATTTCTCCTCAAATGCAGGTGCAGCCTCGTAACTGACGTAGCCCACCACATAGTAGCCCTGCTCTTGGTAGCTTTCCACTTGTGCCAGCAAGTCCGCTACTTCTGATAAGTCTCTCGTTTTTAACTCTTTGATAGGCTGAGTGAAGGTGTATCTCTCCCCCAAAGCCCTAAAATCAATCACTGTTTTTCTATGCATACCTTAAGTATAGCACAAAAAAGCCGACCTAGAACAGCTAAATCCAGCTTTGTTTACTGATTTCTATAACGAAAAAAATCTCTACGTTGCTTTTTTCTACTTTTGGCAATTCTCCATCAGATAGCACCCCTTCTTCTTGTAAAAACTGGTCTTATTGGAGCACTTTACACAAAATTCAACAAAAGAGAACAGAGGAAGTAATGGTATAAATACCATTACTTCCTCTGTCTTTTGCTTTTCTTCTGTTACTATAGAATGATTTTATGACTTTCTGATAGAATCTTGTGGATACTGCGCACGCGCACCTCCAATTAATTTTGGACGACTAGCTAGAGCCGTTACATGGGCATGCCCAATTTCTCTCAAAAGAGGGCGAATCGGAACCTGAACATGCTTGACATGCATGCCAATCGCAGTATCTCCGATATCCAATCCAGCATGAGCCTTGATAAATTCAACCTCTACTGGATCCTGCATAAACTTGAAGGCTGCCAACTGACCTGAACCTCCTGCATGAAGTGTCGGAAGGACACTAACAATTTCCAGGCCAAACTGCTCTGCCACCTGACGTTCAACAACGAGGGCTCGATTGACATGTTCACAACCTTGAACAGCTAGATGAATTCCTTTTTCCTCTAGGATTGCTAGAATGGTTTTCACAATGATTTCCCCAATTTCTTGACTGGATTCCTTGCCAATCTGACCACCTATCACCTCACTAGAAGAAAGGCCCAAAACAAAGATGGATCCTTGCTTCAAATTGGCCTTTTCTAATACATCTTCTACAATCTGGCTTGTTGCTCTTTGAATGTCTTTTTCCTTCATACTTGATACCTCTTTTGTCACTATCTATCATATCTTTTTTTACTGATTTTATCAAGGCCAACTAATCATTCTGAATTTTAAAAGCAAAACTCCCAGAATAGACTGGGAGTTAGCTAATTGCTATTTTATTAATGTATATTTCAACTGTCGTCCCTTTTTCGGGTGCAGAATTGATCTTCATCTGGTAATTGTCTCCAAAATGAAGTTTGAGTCGTTGGTCGACATTTTTTAGGCCAACTCCCCCACGTTTGAGCTGACTTTGACTGCTATCACCAGGATTTTGGAAACCAACACCATCATCCTCAATGCGGATGACAAGCCCTGTATCCTGTCTCTGAACAGAAAGTTTAATATGGCCCTGACCTTCCTTCTCCTTGATGCCATGGTAAAGGGCGTTTTCTACAAGAGGTTGCAACACCAGTTTAGGCAAGACTAAATTATCAAAGTCAGGTTCTTCAGCAATCTCATACTCCAGCTTATCACCATAGCGTTGTTTCTGGATAAAGAGGTACTGGCGGACATGATTGATTTCATCAGAAAGAGAAATCAAATCCTTTCCTTGATTGAGCGCCAAGCGGAAATAGGTTGCCAAGGACTTGGTCACCTGAACCACTCGCTGACTATCCTGAAACTCAGCCATCCAGATGATAGTGTCCAAAGTATTATAGAGGAAATGGGGGTTAATCTGGCTCGACAGTGCTTGAAGTTCATACTGCCGGGTTGCTTCTTCCTGCCTGCGCACATCTGCCATCAACTGATCAATCTGATCCAACATGGCATTAAACTGACGAGTCACTTCTCTCAGTTCATAGGCACCAGCTTCTTTAGCACGAAGATTTTGTGTACCAGAAGCAATTTCCAGCATGGTTTCTCTCAGATCCTTCAAAGGGGCAATCCAGCGTTTGAGACTGAACCACACCAAGCAGAGACAGGCAAGAAGAGATAAGGCACTAGCACCAAGCAAGGTCCACATGAGTTGACTCCGAACCTGGTCTAACTTCTCCAACGAAGACACGCCTATAACCGTCCAATCAGTTCCTGCAATCTGTTCCTGACTGACGTAGGATTGGTGATCCAGCGTATAGCCCTGCCCCGTCTCAATGTAGGGTTTCATGGCCTCCATTTCACTTGCTGAGCTATAGACAGTACGTTTAGGATGGTAGACAAATTCATGGTTTTCATTGATGATAAAGGCAAAGCCCTGCTGGCCCAACTGGAGTTGGTTGAGATAGGCTTCCAGAGTTTCATAGGAAATATCCAAACGAAGCACGCCAAGATTGGCTCCCTTTGTATCGACAAGTTCCTGAGTGACAGAAATGACCCACTGACTGTCTGATTTACGAGCTGGTGTCAAAACTGGCTTAGCTCCCTGATGAATAGCCTTTTGGTACCAATCCTCAGCCATCATATCTGAGGAAGTTTTCATCTGCACACTATCATCTGTAGAAATAACCTGACCGGATTTGGTGACCAGTACCACCGTTTTCAAGTCCTGGTCTGCCTTTAAGATCGTCAAAAACAGATCTCGGATTCCCTTGACTTGGTATTGGTTAGGATTCTCAGCATAGGCTAGGACATCCTTCTGCTGGGTCAAACTGGTAGAGGTGGTTTCTAATTTTTTGATATAAGACTGAATAAAGTGGCTAGTTTGGCTAATGGTCGTTTGGCTATTACCCTCGATAGTAGCCTCAATAGCTGATGAACTAGATTGATAATAGAAAGTCCCAACCACAGCTAGTAGAATGAGAAAGACCAGAAAGATGGAAATAACCATTCTGACTAGGAGAGAAGAACGCTTCATCGACCTTCCCCCTTCTTAAACTGACGAGGTGTCACACCTGCAATCTGTTTAAAACGTTGGGTAAAGTAGTTCATATCTTCAAAACCAACCTTTTCGGCTATCTGGTAAATCTTTAAATCCGTGGTCAAAAGCAAGAGCTTGGCTTGTTTGACACGCTCTCTCACCAGATAATCCTGAAAAGGCAGACCCAACTCTTTCTTAATCAAGGAGCTCAGATAAGTCGGACTAAAGCCCAAGTCACTGGCCAAAGACTTCAAACTAAACTGACTGTCAGCCAGATGAGACTGGATCTTCTGAGCCAGATTTCCCTCAAACTTATCGGTTAATAAATCTTGTAACTGCTCTTCCTTCTCTTCCTTGTCTAGTTTTTGCTTGATTTTCCCTAACATTTCCTCAATATCCTGACGAGAAAAGGGTTTGAGCAGGTAATCATCTACACCGAGTTTGACAGCAGACAAGGCATAATCAAAATCATCGTAACCCGTCAAAAAAACCAGATGCACTTGTGGATAGGTTTCTCGTACCAGACTGGCCAACTGGATGCCATTTAGCTGAGGCATGTTGATATCAGTTAAAATGATATCTGGCACCTGCTTTTGAATCAAGTCCCAAGCCTGTCTTCCATTTTCAGCCTGACCGATGATTTCCATATCGTAGGCTGCTACATTGACCAGCTTGCTCAAGCCTTGTCTTACCAGATACTCATCTTCTACGATTAAGATTGTGTAGGTCATGCTCTGCTCCTTTGTCACTTACTAGTATCAGTATAGCAAAATTCTCCTCTAACTGCTTAGGAAAGCCCTCTTAATCAACATAATCTAGTAAATAGGCATAGCCTTTTTCTGCCATTTGGTCTTTGGGAATAAAGCGGATAGAGAGACTATTGATACAGTAGCGCAAGCCCCCCTTATCCTGTGGTCCATCCGTAAAGACATGGCCAAGGTGAGAATCTCCAACTCGGCTTCTCACTTCCATGCGTGTCATATTGTAAGACTTATCTTCCTTGTAGGTGGCAACATCTGGGCTGATGGGTTGGGTGAAACTAGGCCATCCACAACCAGACTCAAACTTGTCCTTTGATGAAAAGAGAGGTTCACCAGTTGCGACATCCACATAGATACCAGATTCAAATTTATCCCAGTAGCGGTTTGAAAAAGCTCGTTCTGTTTGATTTTTCTGGGTAACGGCATACTCCTCAGGCGACAAGGTCTTTTTCAATTCTTCATCGCTGGGTTTAGGATATTTGCTGGCATCAATGACGGGATAGGCGGCCTGATTGACATTGATATGACAGTAGCCATTTGGATTTTTCTTGAGATAATCTTGGTGATAATCTTCCGCCACCACAAAATTCTTCAAGTTTTCCTTTTCAACTGCCAAAGGTTGGTCGTATTTCTTAGCTACCTCATCAAAGACTTGGTTGATCACCTCCAAATCCTTGTCATCTGTATAATAAACGCCGGTACGATACTGGGTCCCCACATCATTTCCTTGTTTATTTTTGCTGGTTGGATTGATAATGCGGAAGTAATGAAGCAGGATTTCCTTGAGGGAAATTTGATTGGCATCATAAGTAACATGGACAGTCTCCGCATGTCCTGTTTGGTTAATCAATTCGTACTTGGTTGTTTCCCCTCTACCATTTGCATAGCCTGAAACGGCATCTGTCACTCCAGGAACGCGTGAGAAGTATTCCTCCACTCCCCAGAAACATCCCCCAGCTAGATAAATTTCGTGCAAGTCTGCGTCTTTACTCACTTCTGTTTTTTTCACTGTTTTTCCTCCTTGGCTAACGGATGCTTTCTCAATTTGCGAGCTATCTGTCTGCCCTGCATTTCGCATCAATAGAAAATAGAAACCGGTTAGGGCTAGGAGAATGACCCCTGCCAAGACAAAAAGTTTTACTTTATCATTCATAGCCTTTCTCTACCCCATTTCTTTCAATGTCTTTAAAATCATATCCTTATCCATAAAACCTGGTTGCGTTTTGACCAGCTTGCCTTCCTTGTCTATAAAGGCTTGAGTTGGGTAAGAACGAACACCATAACTTTCCAAAAGTTTGCCTGACGGATCAATTAGAACTGGAAAATTTTTATAATCCAATCCCTTGTACCAGTTCTTAAAGTCAGCTTCAGATTGTTCTCCCTTGTGGCCTGGTGACACCACTGTCAAGACCACGTAGTCATCACCAGCATTCTTAGCAATTTCGTCCGTATCTGGAAGGCTGGCTAGACAGATGGAACACCAAGAAGCCCAGAATTTGAGATAGACTTTCTTGCCCTTGTAATCAGACAAGCGGTAGGTTTTGCCATCTACTCCCGTCAGTTCAAAATCAGCGACTGCCTGACCTTTAGTCGTAGTTTGCGCACTGACTTGTTCTGTTTTAGATTGCTCCTTCATAGTAGACTCGTCTGACATGTTTTTAGCCGAACAGGCTGCCAAGCAACAGATTGAGCCGACTCCAAGGAGACATGTTTGCCATTTTTTCATTTCTTCTTCCTCTCTATTCAAATAATCTTGTCAAAATAGACGCATTCCCCAAAAGCACCAAGATTCCCATCAGGATAATGAGGAAACCACCCACTTTTTTGAGGGTTCCGAGATAAGGATGGAGTTTTCGGAAATGTTTCAAAACATAGCTGGAGGCGAGAGCTAGAACCAAAAATGGTAGTGCCAAACCCAGCGTGTAAACCAACATGAGACCAGCTCCCTGCCAAGCTCCTGAACCACCTGAAGCCGCCAAAGCCAAAACAGACCCCAGAACTGGCCCCACACACGGCGTCCAAGCAAAACTAAAGGTCAACCCCAGTAAAAATGCCTGACTATAGCCGTTACCCTTTTGCCCCTGCCTCTTTAATTGTAGCCTTCTTTCCTTGTAGAGCCCCTGCAAATGTAAAACTTCCATCTGGTGTAAGCCCAAGAGAATGATAACTGCACCTGTCACATACTGAAACCAAGAAGCATACAGCAAATTGCCTAAAAAACCAGCTCCAAATCCCAGTAAGATAAAGATAAAGGAAATTCCCACTATGAAAGCCAGAGTTCGCAATAAACTAACAAGTGAGATTGAAAATTTTCCGCTAGAAGCCTGAGCATCATTCTTATCATCCAATAAGACTCCTGCATAGACTGGCAACAAGGGTAAAATACAAGGAGAAAAGAAGGAAAGAATTCCAGCAAGAAAAACACTAATAAAAAAGATTACATTGTCCATTGCCTTCCTCCATTCTTTGATTTGATAGGTCTATTATATCCCCAAAACTCCAGAAAAAACAGGGACAATGATAGGCAAAAATAGGAATTTAATCAGCTTATTTAGAAATCTGGCACAAAAAAAGCCAGACAAGGTCTGACTTTGATAGAAACAGAAAAGAGAATCACCTGTCTTCCCTGCTTATCTGGTAATAAATAAGGTCCGCAACGTAGTCTTTTCTCTCCACACCATTGGCAATGGTTTTTAGATAAGACATTCCCGCTTTTTCCATCACACGGCCTGAAGCTGGGTTGACACTAGCATATCGAGCTCTTGCCTTTTGAAAACCTGCTTGAGTAAAACAAAAGTCTAACACAGCTTTCAGGGCCTCCGTCATCATACCACGACCCCAATAATTTTTTCCTAAAACATACCCAATTTCACAACTTAAATCTTCCTCGTGCATTTCAATGATGCTGATATCTCCTATCACATGCTCTGGGTTCTCTTTGAGACAAACGGCCCATTTGTAATAGTTGGGATTAGTATAGGATGCAACCCAATTTCGAATCGAGTTCCGAGTCACCTCAACATCAGGATGAGGATCCCAGGTGACATAGGCCAGATTCTTAGCAGACGAAGCCCAATTTTGAAACATGGCTTCCGCATCACTCTCCACAAATCTTCTCAAAATCAAACGTTCTGTCTGTAATATTTGCGTACCGATTGCTTTCATAATGTTACCTCGCTTTCTAAGCTTAAGGCTAAAGCTAAACAGGTCCCCCGGACTAACTCTCACTTTTTTATTTCAAGGTGAGAGGCTAAAAAGGTCCCCCGGACCTTCTTCGCTTTCCCATTTCTAGGCTCAGGGTAAAAAGACTATACTTAGTAACAGCTAGAAAACAAGTTTTTCATCTAGTTACTTGACGCAGTCGCTATCTGGTTTGAAATGCGCTTTACCAAGCTTTTTCAAACCTAGTCATCGTTGCGGGGGTGAGACAAGGAAAATAGAACTCTACGAGTTACCGAATCTGCCTCGTTTTCCCGTTTCTAGACTCGGGCTGAAAAGGTCCACAGGACCTTCCTCGCTTTCTCATTTCTAGGCTCAGGGTAAAAAGACTATACTCAGTAACAGCTAGAAAACAAGTTTTTCATCTAGTTACTTGACGCAGTCGCTGTCTGGTTTGAAATGCGCTTTACCAAGCTTTTTCAAACCTAGTCATCGTTGCGGGAGTGAGATAAGGAAAATCGAACTCTACGAGTTACCGAATCTGACTCGTTTTCTTATTTCTAGACTCGGGCTGAAAAGGTCCCCCGGACCTTCCTCGCTTTCTCATTTCTAGGCTCAGGGTAAAAAGGTCCACAGGACCTTTTTACTCCCAAAAGTCATCAAATACGGTGATTGGTAGGTGGCGTTTGTGTTGGCCTTTGTACCACCAGTTTTCGATAGTTGCTTGGGCTTCTGGACTGATGGTTTTGCCTTCAAGGTAGTCATCAATTTCATTGTAAGTGACTCCCAAGGCTACTTCGTCTGCAAGTCCAGGTTTGTCTTCTTCCAAATCTGCTGTTGGGATCTTTTCATAAAGGGCTGGGTCTGCACCAAGTTCCTTCAAGAGTTGTTTCCCTTGGCGTTTATTGAGGCGGTAAAGAGGGAGAATATCTGCACCACCGTCACCAAACTTTGTAAAAAAGCCTGTGATATTTTCCGCAGCATGGTCTGTTCCAATGACGGCTCCGCTATGGGCACCCGCAAGGGCATATTGGGCAATCATACGACTACGAGCCTTAATATTGCCCTTGTTGAAGTCTGAAACAGGACTTCCTGTCGCTTCAACTGCTGCTGTCATAGCATCAGCTGATTCCTTGATATTTACAACTAGACTGACATCTGGCTGGATGAAAGCAAGAGCTTTTTGAGCATCTGCCTCATCTGCTTGCACGCCATATGGCAGGCGGACAGCAATAAATTGGTAGCTGTCATCTCCTGTCTCTGCTCGCATTTCTTCCATAGCTAATTGCGCCAAGCGCCCTGCCAAGGTTGAGTCTTGTCCTCCAGAAATCCCTAGTACAAAAGTTTTAAGGAAGGGGTGTTTTTTCAAGTATCTTTTTAAGAAGTCAATTGAACGACGGATTTCTTCCTGGGCGTCAATCACTGGTTTAACCCCTAGTTGCTGGATAATAGTCTCTTGCAAACTCATTCTTCTTCTCCTTCACCAAGAGCTTCCTTACGCATCTTATCAATCAAGTCCATCTTATCTTGCCAAATATCACGCGCCAAGTCTACTGGGTAATGTTGCGGATTTAGAACCCGTTTATACTCATCCCAAAGCTTGTCAAATTCTTTGCGAGCATAGGCTTGAATGTCAGTCAAACTAGGCAGGTTGTATACTAATGTTCCTGCTTTGAAAATATCCACCAAGAGAGGAACGGCATCAAAATTACGAACGGTTTTTTTGATATAGGTATAGGTCGGATGGAACATCTTGATTTCTGTCATGCTAGCAACATCTATGCCATCATAGGTAATGTAGTCACCTTCTGACTTGCCTCTTTCACGACTGGTAATGCGCCATACCTGCTTCTTACCTGGCGTAGACACTTTTTCCGCATTATTGGACAGTTTGATGGTATTGCGCATCTTACCATTCTCATCTTCGATAGCAACAATCTTATATACTGCTCCAAGAGCTGGCTGGTCATAGGCTGTAATCAGCTTAGTACCCACCCCCCAAACGTCAATCTTAGCGTGTTGCATTTTGAGGTTAAGGATAGTATTTTCATCTAAGTCATTGGAAGCGTAAATTTTGGCATCTGGGTATCCAGCCTCATCCAACTGTTGTCGAACTTTCTTGGAGATATAGGCTATATCCCCTGAGTCAATACGAACGCCTTTAAAATTAATCTTATCTCCCAACTCACTCGCTACCTGGATGGCAGCTGGCACACCGATGCGAAGCGTATCATAAGTATCTACTAAAAAGACACAATCACGATGGGTCGCCGCATAAGCCTTGAAGGCTTCATAGTCGTTTCCATAAACCTGTACCAAGGCATGGGCGTGGGTTCCTAGGACTGGAATACCAAAGAGCTTCCCTGCTCGCACATTGCTAGTTCCGTTGGCTCCACCAATCACGGCTGCTCGTGTACCCCAGATAGCAGCATCCATTTCTTGCGCACGACGTGTCCCGAATTCCATCAAAGGCTCATCATCAATGACTGAACGAATACGTGCTGCCTTGGTCGCTATCAAGGTTTGAAAGTTAACGATATTTAAGAGAGCCGTTTCGACCAATTGACATTGGGCTAGAGGGCCTTCCACCTGTACAATCGGTTCATTAGCAAAAACCAAGTCCCCTTCCTGGGCCGAACGAACCGTCAACTCCAACTTGAGATTTCGTAGGTAATCCAAGAATTCTCCATGATACCCAAGCGTCTCCAAGTAGGCAATATCGCTATCAGAAAAGCGTAAGTCTTCAAGATAATGTACAATTCTTTCCAAACCAGCAAAAACCGCATAGCCGTTGTTGAACGGTTGCTGACGGAAGTAAACTTCAAAGACCGCCTTTTTATTGTGAATTCCTTGGTCAAAGTAAACTTGCATCATGTTAATCTGGTACAAGTCCGTGTGCAATGTCAAACTATCATCTGGATACATCTGTTTTCCTTCTTCCTACTTTACAAAGGTATGAACGTATTCTACCACTTTCACACCATCCGATAAATTAGTACTATTATAACACATTTTATCTGGATTGATAAAAAGCTAACAAGCTATTCTCCACTCTCCAGCTCATCCATATCTTGCTCAAACTTTTTCTGAGCCCATTCGCCATAACTTTTAAGCCCCAGATTGCCGATAAAAGCCCAAGGAAGGTAAATCAGATAAGTAATGACCCAAGCAGACAAGTATTTAACGTTCAAAGGATTGTGCTGATAAATTTCTATGTTGAATTGATAATTCTGCAACATCAAAAGAGTCGTAATAGCGAGAGTTACCAGCAAACACCCTACAATCGTAAAATGAAAACGACTATAGTAGGTCACACCCAAATCTCGAGCACGGCCGAAAAAGTAAGAAGTTCCAATAATGATAATGATGAGAATCATTATCGGATTAAAAAGACTTGGTGCTAATACTGTAATCATATAAGATAAAAGCAAGAAAGCTATAGAGATATAGAAACTTTCAGCCCCCGCTTTATTCATCAGTTGTTCTTCTCTTTCGTCTAGTAATTGATAATAAAAAAATCTATTTTTCATCTTCTTCCTCCCAAACTTGCTGATTTCTGCGATTCAAGTATAGGATAACTCTATCCATAGAAAAACTCCCAACAAGATAGATGATAACTGCTAGAAGCACTTTTAGGGAGTACTTCCAAGTCAATAGATTGACCAATTCTTCGCGATTGCCTACGATATCAATCAATAAAATCACTATAGAAAATCCCAAAGCAGATAAAATTCTTTCTTTTCCAGTATTCTCAACAATATCTCGAATGTCAATTCCTACATACATGCGGCGAATAATGGCATACAAACCGACTCCAATCAATAAAAGTAATTCTGGTAAATAGGACAGAAGCGTTAAATTGAAGATATAAAGTTTGGCAAAAATTTCCAGTGCCAAAAATAGGCACATTCCCAAGAGAATTTCTCCTGAAATCTTTCCGTCTAATTTTTCCGTACGTTCATCTTTGATCACGAGTTTTTTTCTATTTTTCATCTTCTTCCTCCCAAAATAATTGATCTAATGTTTTTCCTAAGCATCTGCAAATTGACTGGCAAAGGGAGAGACTAGGATTATATTTCCCTGCTTCTATCAAGCCTATAGTCTGCCTAGTAACACCCACAGCCTCTGCCAAATCCCCTTGTGTTAAATCACGCTCTACCCGAGCTAATTTTAATTTTAAATTTTTAGCCACTAGCGTCCTCCTTCACATTTTTAAAAAGTTGCGCTTCTTTTAAAAACATTATACCATATATCTAACTTAATGCAATATATAAATGTCATTTTGTAAGATTTTATTAACAAAAAACTCTCTATCATCTTACATGATAAAGAGAATTCGTTCTTTTTTGATACTTAGACAAGCTCCTCTTCAAAGGAAAGAAGTCTAGATCACAAATCCTTTTGGTAATAGTATCTTTGTCCTGTGTAGGGATAGTCTTGCAAGGTAAAAACTTCCTTGTAGCCATGGCTTATATAAAAATCTGGCGCTTGAAACTGGTAAGTATTCACGAAAGCAAAACGACAGTTTCGATTCTTGGCTTCATTTTCTGCTCGCTGCAATAGTTTTGAACCAATTCCTTGTCCCCGTAATTCCTCTTTTACAAACAAATATTCGATTTCCAGCCAGTTTCCGAAAGTCTCTGCTACTAATCCCGCCAAGAGATTGCCCTTTTCATCTTCGACATAAAGGTTCAGTGGCTCACTTTCAGCCTCTTCTCTTTTGGAACGATTATAAGCACGAATCAAATCTCCTATTTCTTGCGCTTTATGCGACTCCTTATTTTCTAATCTAACGTGCATCCAAACCTCCTAATAAACTACTACAGCTTGATTATAGTCTTATTTCTATGGACTGTCAAACTAGAAAAACTCACCAAACAGAGTTGATGAGTTCATGATTTATTTTCTAAATTTCCACTGACTATAAATCCCAAAAACAAAGATCCAGATAGCAGAACCAACTGCCCCCATGAAAGTGGACTCTTGCAAAAAGAGAGTCACAAAAACAAAGACAAAAAAGAGAATGGTTAGGGGATTAAGCAAGCGATACTGAGGCATGAGGTAGCCATCAGCCATGAAGTCTTGTGACTTGCGGTATTTGAGATGAGCCACCATAATCAAGATATAAATCGCGATGTAAACACCTGATGAGGATGCTGTTATCAAAGCAAAGGCATCTGAAACACCTGGCAACACATTGATAAAGGCAGCGAGGGCAATCAAGATCGCTGAGGCGATGATGGCATTTTGTGGAACATTGTGGCGAGAAAGGGTATCGACCTTAATGGCCTTTAAGAAACGATTTGGCGAATCATGGGCAATCTGATATAAGTGTCTCCCTGTTGAGTAGAGAGTTGAGTTAAGAGCAGACGCTGCTGAGGTCAAGACAACAAAGTTGATTAGAGCCGCTGCCCACTTGATCCCTGCCAGTTCAAAGACCGTTACAAATGGAGAATCTGAAGAATTAAGATAAGACCAAGGAATAATGGCCATAATCGCAATGAGAGCTCCCCCGTAGAAGAAGATAATTCTGAGAGGAATTTCCTTAACAGCTTTGGGCAAGACCTGACGAGGGTTCTTTGTTTCAGAAGTTGTCACCCCGATAAACTCAATCATCAGATAGGCAAAAAATACCATTTGAAAGGCCATGACAAAGTTCATAACTCCGTTTGGAAAAAGAGAGAACTGGTCGCTGATATTTGCCAAACTTGCAACACCATGCGGTGTCTTAAAGCCTGTCAAAACCATAAAGACTCCTGTTGCAATCATGGCTAAAATCGCCACAATCTTGACCATAGCAAACCAAAACTCGACTTCTCCAAAGAGCTTAACCGCAATCAGATTGACCAAAGCCAAAATCGTTAAAAAGACAAGCTGAATCATCCAGCTAGGCCAGGTGGGAAACCAGAAGCGAACATAGTCTGAGATGGCAGTGATTTCTGCCATACCGATAAAGACAACTGACAGCCAATAAGACCAAACTGAGAAATATCCCCAGCCTTTCCCCAAATGACGGGTGATAAAGTTGATAAAGGTATGTTGTTCTGGATCCTGATACAGCATCTCCCCAACAGCCCTCATCATCAAAAACATAAAGGCTCCTGTAATCATGTAAATCAAGATGATAGAAGGTCCTGTAAGGCTGATAGAGCGACCAGCACCTAGGAAAAGTCCAGTTCCGATTGTTCCCGCAATAGCCATCACCTGAACATGGCGATTGGTTAAACCACGCTCCATTTTGTTTTTCTTCTTATTTTCACTCATATAGTCTCCTTTTTATCCAAAAAACCAAAAAGGAGTTGAGCAAGGCAAAACCTTCACTACTCCTTTTTCATCCTATTTAGGCTGTTTTTTCAACCTTTAAGATTTTAACATCATAGCTACCAACTGGTGTTTCAATCGTTGCAGTATCACCAGTCTTCTTGCCAATCAAAGCACGGCCAATCGGACTTTCATTTGAGACTTTACCAGCAAAAGCATCTGCACCTGCAGAACCGACGATGATGTAGACCTCTTCTTCGTCTTCACCGACTTCTTGGATTGTTACTGTTTTACCGATTGCTACCTCATCTTGGGCAACTGCATCGCTATTAACAATTTCAGCATAGCGAATTTTTGTTTCTAGACTTGAAATTTGTCCTTCAACAAAAGCTTGTTCATCTTTCGCTGCTTCATACTCACTATTTTCTGAAAGGTCTCCATAGGAACGAGCAATCTTGATACGCTCTACGACTTCAGGACGTCGAACGAGTTTCAACTCCTCTAATTCTTTTTCTAGTTTTTCCTTTTCTTCAAGGGTCATTGGGTAAGTTTTTTCTGCCATTTTTTTAACTTTCTTTTCTATTTACTTTTTTAAAACAAAATTATGTGGAAAACCACATAATTTTAGTTTGAACTACTTGCTTGAGATAACTTGCTATTGATATGCTCTGCAACGTTTTGATCATGTTCTTCTTTTGTTGTTGCAAAGTATACTTTACCGTCTTCAACATTGGCTACAAAGTACAAGTACTCACTCTTTGTCTGGTTTACACTTGCTTCAATCGCATCCGAACTTGGGCTATCAACCGGTCCAGGCATGAGGCCAAGGTGCGTGTAAACATTGTATGGTGAATCAATCGTTGTATCAATTCCAGCGTCATCTGCTAAACTAATCTTTTGACCAAGTTTTCCTTGAGCATATAGGATAGCGATATTACTTTGAAGTGGCATACCGGCATTCAAGCGGTTATAGAAGACACCTGCGATTTTCTTGCGGTCTTCGGTCTTAGCACCTTCTTTTTCGACAAGAGAAGCAATGCTGAGCAATTCATTAACTGTCAGATTCTTTTCTTTGATCGTAGCGTAATATGGTGACATAGCCTTATCCATAGCAGCCACCATCTCATCAATCAAACTTTCAACAGTTGTGCCGTCTTTGATCGTATAGGTTGCTGGGAAAAGGTAGCCTTCAAGACGATAACGAACGCCACTGTCTTTTGTTGGAAGACTTCCAAGTAGGTTTGGATACTTGGCTACTAATTGTGAGATAAAGGTCTCATCTTGAGCTTTTGCCAAGAAAGCATCCGCAGTAAGAGGTTCTTTAAATTCACCTTGAAGTTGTCCTACTGTTTGAGCGATTTGCTCTAATGTATAGCCTTCTGGAATTGTCAAGTTTGCAAGAACAGGTGCCTGAGCTTCAGGAGTCCCACCTTTTTGCAATTCTTGAATCAATTCATCCGTACTCATACTCTTCTTCAAGTTGTAATAACCTGACTTCAAGTTGGCATGGCTATAGTATTTAGCATAAAGGCTAAAGATCAGTCCATGTTTAACCAAACCAGATTTTTCCAAGGTGCTTCCAATTTCTTGAACATTTGCACCATCTGGGATTTGAACCGTTACGTAATCCTTAGAGCTCGCGTCCACAGGTTTCAAGGAATCTTGAACGTACCCATAACCAAAGTAACCACCAACTGCAACGAGTACTAGGAGAACTAGAACTGTTACTAGGCAACCTTTAGCTTTTTTCTTTTTCTTAGTTGATGTTGCACCTTGACGACGACTACGACGTGGAACATCAGCTAATCCACTGCTAGATTCTGTAGAAACAGGCTCTACTCTTTCAGGCATTCCTGGGGTGATTTCCTCTTTCTTGTCTTCTGTTTTATAGGTTACGGCAACCTTAGTCGGAGTATCGTTAAATTCTTTTTCTTCGGGTTTAAGCTCAACTGGTTCTACCTTAGGTTGAACGGGTTCCACTACAGGTTCTTCAGCCAGATGAATCGGTTCTACTAGAGGTTCTTCAGATTCTACAACTTCAATCTTGTCGATGATTGGCTGTCTAATCTCTTTCTCTTCTTGGTCATCCGTTTCATCAGTTCTAGCACTTGAAAGTGGAGGAACACTTGGTGCATTTTTTAGGATTTTATCGACAACAGATAGGGAATCAGCCATCAACTCTTCTGTTGATGTTTCTGGTTCGAGATCTGAAGGAGTTGCTGAACTAGCTTGAGATGATGAAGCCGTCAGATTTGGAATCTCTACTTCTTTCTCTCTTCTATCTTGTTCTTTTACTCTTTCTAAATCACGTAGAATCTGCTCTTTAAAGCTTAATTTTTCTTCTTCTCTTGATTTTTCAGTCAAAAGCATTACCTCCTTGTTGACAATCCATAATATTATATCTTAAAAGTCGCAGAAAAGCAACCAACTAGGGCATTCCCTAGCTAGTTTTCTTTATTTTTCGGCTGCCAGACCATATCATACCATGTTTCCCCAGCAAAGCTTGACTGAGATATTCCTTCATTAACAAAGCCATGTTTTTCATAATAGGCGATAAGGTAGTCATGACATGTCAAGTTAATGCCCTCTCGTTCATGTTCTAAAGCGACTTCTTTCAGAGCCTTTAATAGTCTTTTCCCTACCCCCAAAGCTTGTGCTTCCTTGGCAATAGATAGGCATGTCACAGAAATATAACCTCCAGGTTGATGGCTATAGTCTTTTATTTTTTCTGTAAAGGACTGATCTTGGAGATGGCGGTGTGGGACGACTGGACCTTCGATATAACCAAGAATACGCCCCTCTTTTTCAGCTACCAGAAAACTGGTCTGAATTTCCTGCAAATGCGCCTCAAAGACCGAACGAGGAATCGCTTCTTCAAGGGAGAAATTCTCTAGCTCTATCTCTATAATCCGATCTAAATCTGAAAATCTCGCTTGTCTGATTTTCATATTTCCTCCTGATAAAAGGGATTAGCCCAAGTCATATACCATTCAGAACCACTGTCATATTGACTCCCTGTCACTTCTTCTTCAACAAAGCCATTCATTTCAAAATAAGATAGTAATTCATCAGGACTCTGCAAAAGAATACCTTGATAATCTAGTTCGACTGTCACCTGTTTCAAGGCTGCAAGAAGAAGAGTTCCCAGTCCCTGTCTCCAATGGTCAGGATGAATGGTCAATGATTTTATTTCTATCCACTTGGGATGAAGATACTGAGCTTCTCCTAAAACATAGCCTAGGAGCTGATTTTCATCCCCAGCTACAAGAAAGGTACCCGCAGACTTGCGGATACTTTCTTCTAAGGATTGGCGGCTAAGTGACTCTTCTGATGAAGGATTGGCTTCTTTAATCGCCAACATTTCTTCTAAATCTGATAAGGTGGCTTGCCTTATAGTGATTGGAATTTCCATCTGTTTCCCTTATTGGACGTTGCTTGTCAAGTTAGACAAAAGACGTTCAAATGAATATTCATAGGTTTGGATGTCTCCAGCACCCATAAAGACGTAAACAGCATTGTCATGATCTAGGAGTGGAGAAACATTTTCAACAGTGATAACCTGGTGTTTCTTGTTAATTTTATTGGCTAAGTCTTCTACTTTGACATCGCCATGGTCCACCTCACGAGCTGATCCATAGATTTGCGCTAGGTAGACGGCGTCTGCTTGATTCAAAGCATGGGCAAATTCGTCCAACAAGGCAATGGTTCTTGTAAAGGTATGCGGTTGGAAGATTGCCACGATTTCCTTGCTTGGATATTTCTGACGAGCTGCATCCAAGGTTGCAATGATTTCTGTTGGATGGTGGGCAAAGTCATCAATGATCACTGTATCATTGACAATTTTCTCAGTGAAACGACGCTTAACACCTGCAAAAGTTTTCAAGTGTTCACGGACCAAGTTCAAATCAAATCCAGCTGTGTAAAGAAGACCAATAACAGCTGTCGCATTCATGATATTGTGACGACCAAAGGTTGGAATGTGGAATTGACCCAATTCTTGACCACGGAAGTGAACGGTGAAGGTCGAACCAGTTGTTGAACGAAGGAGATCACTAGCTACAAAGTCATTACCCTCAGCTTCAAACCCATAGTAATAGATTGGTGCATTGGCTGTAATCTTACGCAACTCAGCATCCTCACCGTAAACAAACAAACCTTTACTAATTTGTTTGGCATAGTCGTTAAAGGCATTGAAAACATCCTCTAGACTTGTAAAGTAGTCTGGATGGTCAAAGTCAATGTTGGTGATGATAGAGTATTCTGGGTGGTAAGGCATGAAATGGCGCTCATATTCGTCTGATTCAAAGACAAAATATTTGGCATTGGCTGAACCACGACCTGTCCCGTCACCAATCAAGAAGCTGGTGTCTGTGATGTGAGACAAGACGTGTGACAGCATACCTGTCGTTGAAGTTTTTCCATGTGCTCCTGCCACTCCCATGCTGACAAAGTCGCGCATAAAGCTACCTAGGAATTCGTGATAACGTTTGTAGCTGATACCATTTTGATCTGCATAGGCGATTTCAACGTTGTTATCTGGACGGAAGGCATTCCCCGCGATAATCTCCACATCACCTTGTAGGTTCTTTTCATCAAAAGGAAGAATCGCAATCCCTGCCTGCTCTAGTCCACGTTGAGTAAAGTAATATTTTTCAACGTCTGAACCTTGAACCTTGTGTCCCATTTGGTGCAACATCAAGGCTAGGGCACTCATCCCTGATCCCTTGATTCCAATAAAATGATATGTTTTTGACATGCTTTTCTCCCCTACTCAGTAATTCTTGTCAGATTCAACTCTTGGGCAACCTGACGTTCCTGTTCCGTTTGCTTATTCTTTTTATTATAGATTTGACTCTTCTTTAGAAAATCATAGTTGTTCTTTTTGGCTTTTTCCGTTTGGGTTTTCGGAGTTGGATTCGCCACTTGGCCAACCTCCTCAGCTAAGATATAGTGAGACTGGCTCAAGTTTTTACTAAATTTGGCAAACTCACCTGGATTTTCCTTTTGAAATGGTGCTGTTGGTTGGTTTCCTTGACGAACAAGTGTTGAAGCATTGTGTCGTCTGGTATGACTAACATCCTGAGTCAAATACTTGGCTGAACGTTTCTTCTTCAAGTCTGCACGCGCCTCTTCTCGAGCCAATTCAGCATACGTTTTTTCAACTTTTTTAGGTTCTGGGCTCGGCTTTGACTCCTTATTAACCACTGGAGAAACTACTGTTTCTTCTTCATTGATAGGAGACCATTCCAAATAGTTCTTATCGCGGTAATCACCTTTGATATTGCTAATAAAGTCTGACTCATCGTACAAGTCCATGACTGGCATTTTGGTCAGCATAATCTCATCATCTGACACCAATGGAAATCGATCTTGTTTCATTTTGTATTTCCTTTCAACACTTCATTATAGCGTATTGTCTTGATTTTTCAAGTGCTGGCTTCAGAAATTCCCAAAATTTCACGAATTTCTGCCAGACTGAGACTCGCACGCGACTCCGTACCATCTAAAACTTGGGAAACCAAATGTTTCTTTTGTTCTTGAAGTTCTTGGATTTTTTCTTCAATGGTCCCCTTGGTAATCAAACGATAGACCTCGACCATCTGCTCCTGTCCCATTCGGTGGGCTCGTCCGATAGCCTGGGCTTCGACAGCGGGATTCCACCAAAGGTCAACTAAAATAACCGTATCAGCTCCCGTTAGATTGAGACCAACACCACCCGCCTTAAGGGAGATGAGAAAGGCATCTCTTTCCCCTTGGTTAAAGGCCTTAGTCATCTCCTGTCTGTCATGAGCAGGAGTTGAACCTGTGATTTTGAAGGAGGTCAAGCCCAAGTCTGGGAGTTCTTGCTCGATTTTTTCTAACATTCCTTTGAACTGGGAGAAAATCAAGACCCGATGCCCACCATCAGCCACTTGTAGCAATAAATCTCGGAGACTATCGAATTTACCACTGGATCCTTGGTAATCGTCCATGAAGAGGGCTGGCGTATCGCAGATCTGTCGCAAACGCATGAGACCAGATAAGATTTCTACCCGACTTCTCTGGAATTCTTGATCTGTCACTTGCGCTAGGCGGTCTCGCATCTGTTGCAACTGGGCTAGATAGATGGCCTTCTGCTGGTCTTCCAGTTCGTTTTTATAGACGACTTCAATCAGATCAGGTAGTTCTGTTAGGACTTCTTCTTTCTTACGCCTCATGACGAAGGGCTTGATAAACTGCGCGACTCGGTCAGCCGGTAATTTCATAAACTCCTTTTTACTTGGCAAGAGCCCCGGTAGCACAATTTGGAAGATAGACCACAACTCTCCTAAATGATTTTCGATGGGCGTACCTGACAAAGCAAAGACTGCCGGCACCACAAACTGGCGCAAACTCTGAGCAATCTTGGTTTGGGCATTTTTCATGACCTGGGCTTCATCTAAGAAGAGAAAATCAAAAGCCATCTCTTGATAAAGCTCGCTGTCTTGACGAAAGGTGGCATAGCTAGTCACATAGATTTGGTGATTTTCAGAAAGAATTGCTTCTCGATTCGCTTTCAAACCATGAACGACAGCCAAATCCAACTGTGGGGCAAATTTCCTGAATTCATCTGCCCAGTTGTAGATCAAACCTGACGGCGCTAAAATCAAAACCCGACTGTCTTCTGTCACCTGACTCGTCAAAAAAGCAATAGTTTGCAATGTTTTTCCCAGTCCCATATCATCGGCTAGGATGCCACCAAAGCCATAGTGATGAAGCATCTGGAGCCAACGGACACCCTTTTCCTGATAGTCTCTCAAACTCGCCTGCACCCGTATATCTCCCAGAGGAAAATCCTCTGGATGGGTCAAATCATGAGCTAAATGCTGAAATTCTTCCGAGAAGGAAATCCTGTCTCGACCTTCAAACAACTGAGACAAACTGTAAGCTAGGGATTTCCGAGCCTGAAAAGAACCATCTTTTAGCTCAACCCCCAGTTCCTGCAAATTTTGACGAATCTGCTTGGTTTCCTCATCAAAAAAGTACACTTGGTCAGAAGAACTGATATAGAAATCCTGATTACTGGTCAGAGCTTTAAGAGCTTGATCAATCTCTTCTTGGGCAATCCCTTGGAAATCAAATTGGATTTCCAACAATCCTCCCTTGGACTCAATCTGAACCTGAGGAGCTTGGACACTGTAGAGCTGATTTATCTCATCAGATAAGAAAACCTGACCCAATTTCTCAAAAGCTGGAATCGTATGGTGAAAGAAAGAATAAACTGCCTCTGGCTTCAAAGCCTGTCTCCAAGACTGAAAATCAGCCTCAAAACCAGCCCCTAAACAGACTTGAAATAGTTGGTTTTCCAAGACAGCATCACTTGAAAAAGGTAATTGTTCCAGCTGTTGATGACTAGTTACCTTAACATCTCCATAGTCAAACTGAATATTCAAGCGGATGCGGCCGTCTTCCTCCCTATCAAAGTAAAAGATTGGTGAAAAGGGTCTGATTTGCAAACGCTCAGGAGCAGAAACTGTGCCCAGCTGTCCAAACAAAGGCAGACAGGCAGCCAGACGGTCACGATCACTGTTGTCAAACTGGAGGCATTTTCTCCCTCTCTCCTCCTGAGGAAGCTCCTTGATTTCCTTTAGTAGGCTGATTTGTTTAGGGTTTAAGAGATAAAGATTCCCCTTACGAAAGAGAACCGCTCCCCCATAGAATACGTTGACTCGCTCACTTTCAGAAATCTCCATCTCAAAATAATCTGGAAACTCCTGCACGGAAAAAGAGAAAAGTTCTGCATCAGGATCTAAATCATGAAAGAGGAGATTTTCATAACTATCTATCTGGTGTTCAAAATGAAAATCTTCCAAGTTCATCAGCAACTCCACTCCCTGCTCAAAAAAGGTCAGAGGGAAAAAGAGGTGACGACCTTGATTGGGGAAAAAGAGCTCTTGACTCAGTCCCTCCTCAATCAAGCCACATAAAAAAGTAAGAACATCTTGACTAGCTGTATCAAAAGCATCCCAAGACAAGTCATTTTCATAGTGTTTCCCAATCATATATGGCTTTCGATGGACCAAGACCTTCAAAAAGAGAGGGATGTCACGAATGACATAATATTTTTGACTATCAACTAAACCGATTCGGAGAGTCCAAAGGAGGCGATTGGTTCCAGCTTCTACCTGGCCTTGAGCCGACAAAGTGTAGATTTTCTCTCTCTTCTGAGGTTGGATACGCTCCAAAAAACTACCACCAAAACCCACCTTGGTTTCGACCTCTTCTTGCTCTTCATGTCCTTTTTCTAAGGCTTGTAAAATCACCTGGCCTTCTTCGTCATTTTTCAGATAATGCTCGAGCGCTGCGAGGTGAACACAGTAACCTCTTTTTTGGAAAAAATCACAAGCACAAAAAACCAGATCATCCTCTAAACTGTAGCGCAAGTCTTCTCCCGCCACACGAGTATAGAGGCGATTCCCTTTTTCCTTGATAATCTCAATGTTGTCCGTTTCATAGAGTGTAACCCCCTCCATGCGCAACTTTCCCGGAATCAATTTAGCCATAGTTACCCCTTTATCTTATCTTTTCATTATACCACATTTTCCCCTATGAAAATAGCCTTCTAGGAAGACTTTTCTCCTAGAAGGCTGGATTTTAAAGAGTATCAAAAGTGGTCACGATGCGTTGACAAACTTCTTCCAAAAGTGTTTTAGGCATAGCAACATTGAGGCGGGCATGAAGAGTTCCCTCCTCCCCAAAGTCCAAACCTCTGTTCAAGATGACCTTGGCTTCATTCTTCAAAAGCTCTTGCAAGCGGTCATCCGTTAGGTCATAGGCTGAAAAATCAAGCCAAATCAAGTAGGTACCTTGTGGTTTCATGACCTGAATCTTGGTTTCGTTGCCCAAAACATCCACTACATAGTTAATGTGGTCCTCAATGACTTCTTTTAGCTCTCCTAACCAGTCCTTGCCATAACGGTAGGCAGCTTCTGTCGCCAAATAGCCCAAGCCTGAGATTTCATGTTGGTTATTGACCAACTGCCGTTTTTGGAAAGCCAGACGAAGCTTTGGATTTTCAATAACTGCATAGGAATTCTTGGTCCCAGCAATATTAAAGGTCTTAGTGGCACTGCTCAGGATAAGAGCAAAGTCTTTAAAAGCAGGATCAATGGTATTAAAAGACTGGTGTTTGTGACCAAAGAGTGCCAAATCTTGGTGAATCTCATCTGAAACCAACAAAACACCGTGTTTTTGGCAGAGACGGCCAATCTTTTCTAACACTTCCTTTTCCCAAACACGGCCCCCAGGATTATGAGGATTGCAGAGGATATAAAGCTTCACATCCCCTTCCACCAATTCTTTCTCCAACTGGTCAAAGTCAATCTCAAACAGCCCATCCTTTTCCACCAAAGAATTGGTAATCAATCGGCGATTGTTGAGTTTGACACTGCGGGCAAAAGGTGGATAGACCGGTGTGTTAATCAGAACAGCCTCTCCTTCTTTTGTAAAGGCTTGAATAGCTGTTGAAATAGCTGGTACCACTCCCTCGATAAAGACGAGGGCATCCTTGTCAAAGTGATACCCGTGTTGACTGGCTTCCCAGTCCTGAACCGACTCAATCAAAGCATCACTAGCATAGGTATAGCCATAGACCAACTGATCTGCGTAGGCTTGTACAGCTTGTCGAACCTCAGGCAAAACCACAAAGTCCATATCTGCTATCCAGGCTGGTAGAACTTCTCGATCAGCTTCCGCTTCTTTCCATTTATAGGTATGATGCCCAAAACGATTGGGCAGGCTTGTAAAATCATATTTTCCCATATCTGTCTTATCCTTCCAAGGCTTGGCGCAAGTCCGCAATCAAATCTCTAGCATCCTCAATCCCGATTGACAAGCGCAAGAGGTCATCTGTCAAACCATAGGAATGACGTACTTCTGCCGGAATATCCGCATGGGTTTGAGTTGTCGGATAGGTGATTAGGCTTTCCACTCCACCCAAACTCTCAGCAAAAGAGAAGACCTTGAGGCTATTTAAAATATGAGGAATACGTTTTTCGTCCACTACTTTAAAGGAAATCATACCCCCACATCCAGTATAGAGCACTTCCTTGACAGCAGGTGAATCCTTCAGAAAAGCAACCACTTCTTGGGCATTGGCTGTAGAACGTTCCATACGAAGAGGTAGAGTTTTAAGACCACGAATCAACTGATAACTATCAAACGGTGACAAGACCGCACCTGTCGTATTCAAATTGTAGAACAGTTGTTCATATAGTTCTAAACTATTAGTCACAACTACCCCAGCCAAAACATCATTGTGCCCTGCTAGATACTTGGTGGCTGAATGAAGAACGATATCCGCACCATCTTCAATCGGACGTTGGTAAATCGGACTGTAGAAGGTATTGTCCACCACAACCTTGGCACCCTTAGCATGAGCTAGTTTGGCTAGTTTGGCAATATCAAATTCCAACATCAAAGGATTGGTTGGCGTTTCGATATAGAGAACATCCACATCTTTCTCTAACTCAGCAATCAACTCTTCCTCTGTATTGGCATAGGTAAAATGGAACCGGCCTTCTTGCTCCACTTGGTTAAACCAACGGAAAGAACCACCATAAAGGTCTCGCACTGCCAAGACTTTACTTCCTACTGGAAAGACACTAAAAGCCAGTACAATCGCAGCCATACCTGAGCTTGTCGCTAGGGCATAGTCTGCTGATTCAATCGCAGCCAATACTTCCTCCGCCTTACTCCGAGTTGGATTTTTAGTACGAGTATAGTCAAATCCCGTAGACTGACCGAACTCTGGATGCTGATAAGTTGTTGAAAAATGAAGTGGCGTCACCAAGGCACCTGTTGCCTTATCTGACTTGATTCCCGCCTGGGCCAAAATTGTGTTGATGTGTAGTTCTTTGCTCATACAATACCTCCAAATCTATAGTAACTATTGTACCACTTATTTTCACTAACTCATTTTCTTGTTTTCAAGAGCTAGTTATAGTTTCAAACTATATAAAAACGATAGTTCCTTGAGAAACTATCGTTTTTCCTGTTGAATAGACTGGTTATTTAACGTGTTTTGCCAGTTCTTCTTGGGCTTTTTTATTTGATTCTTCTTTTTCTTTCAGCCATTTTTCTTTAGCTTTTTCATACTCATCAGCCG
>CAUSPE010000001.1:0-96903 GCA_963533485.1 uncultured Streptococcus sp. | reverse complement strand
AGAAATTCCATGGGGCAACACCCTCAGAAGTTCGAAATGGAAAACCTTATCGGGTTTTTCCTAGACTTCAATTATCCTTAAAGATTACAGGAGGAAAGAACATGGATATCAAGATTCAAAAGAAACCTGCATTTACCGTTGCAGGCGTCCTATTGGAAGCTATTGACAATAGCAAATGCCCGTCTGCTTGGGAGAATCTCTATAACAATCACAGCTTGGAAAGCCTAGAGAGTCTAGGCAGTGGCCAATCCTTCGGCATCTGTTCGGATGTCAAAGAAGGTGAAATCATCAACTACATGGCTGCTTATGATGTGACGGATAAAGCGAAAGCAGAAGAACTTGGTCTGTCCATCAAAGATGTCCCAGCCGCTGAATATGCTATCGTCCCAGTCAAAGGCCCTATACCAGTTAGCATTCACAATGCTTGGAAATATGTCTTGGAGGTCTTTTTCCCTGAAACAGGCTATCGCCACTCAGGCTCACCAGACTTCGAAGTCTATACCGAAGGTGACATGTCGTCACCTGACTATCAAATGGAACTCTGGATACCAGTGATTAAGAACTAGAACATTTTCTGATATTTTATAAAGATGCAAATATCGCTCTGTAGAAGATAGCTTTTACAGAGTTTTTAATTGTTGACATTCATGTCTGTAAACAAACAAACCATTTTTTTTGTTTGGATTTTATGGGGCATTCGAATAGTTTTCTCGGTATAATAGTCCCATAGAAGATAAGGAGGCAAGAATATGCAGATGTATTTTGGAGATGTGTCACTTTGCTATAGCTATTCATTGGCAATGGCTCTGGATAGCTATGGTTATGATTTTAAAGCAGAGTTTTTAGAGGCAATTATGGTGATGGGCAATGGCGCTAGTATCGTAAAGGAAGATGAACGACACCCTCTAGTATTCTTTGATAATGGAATGCCAGATCTTTCCATCTCTCATTCCTTAAAAATACTTGGATTTGACTATGAGGATTTCTATCTAAAGAATGGAGCAGAAGTAGATTTGGAAGAAATTAAAAGAAAGTTGGAAACCTTTCTGTCCAAAGGGCCTGTCGTACTGGGGCCTCTTGATATGGGCCATCTGACCTACAATCCCAATCACACAATCCTTTATGGTGTGGATCACTTCGTAACCGTGTATGGCATTGATGATCAGTACCTCTATTTGCATGATCCAGCTGGTTTTGCTTGTATGAAGGTTACTTTTAAAGACATCTTAGAAGCCTGGAAGGCAGAGGCTATTGACTATAAGCGTGGAGCATACTCCATGTGGGGGAATTTTAAGCGGCTCAAGACTCCTAGTCAGACTGAAATCTATCAGGAAACAGCAAAGATTATAAAGTCCCGATATCTGAATGGTCAAAACGGTGTTTTGAAATGCTATGCAAAAGCAGTTGCTGAAAGCGGCTTAAATACGGAGCAAAAACAATTGCATCAATATTTCAGCTTTAAACTTGCGGCTGTTCGAAGTCTCTATCTCAGTAAATTTTTAAAAGATCATGATCCAGAAGGGGCAAGATTAAAAGAGGAGTTGGCTTCTTTATTTGGTCAAGCCCACCTTTCATGTTTAAAAGAAGATTACCAAGAACTATCCAACTTCCTCTATCAGATAGCAGAAGTGGATGGTCTCTTTAAAGATTTATATATAAAGTAGTGACTATAAGCATAAAAAATAGTTAGTAAAAGCAGTTTTTCTTAAAATGAAGAACTGCTTTTTGATTATGGTATAATGAAGTAAGAAAACACCTTAACCTACTAGAAAACGAAGGGAGAACTCCTATGCCTAGACCAAAAACAAAAGAGGAGCTAGTGTTAGCCTCTAAGGAAAACTATGAAAAACTTAATCTCCTAATTTTTCAGTTAAGTGAAGAGGAGCTACAGACTCCTTTTGATTTTTCAAAAGACCAAAAGAAAAAAGAAGCTCACTGGAAAAGGGATAAAAATCTACGGGATGTCCTGATCCATCTCTATGAATGGCATCAGTTACTTCTGACCTAGGTTTATTCTAATCAAAAGGGTCTTGAAAGATCTTTTCTCCCTGAGCCTTATAATTGGAAAACTTATGGAGAAATGAATGTCGCTTTTTGGAAGAAGCACCAGAGAACTTCCTTAGAAGAAGCGACCAAACTCCTCAATCAATCGCATAGAGAGGTTTTAAAGTTGATGGAAGGCTTCAGTAATGACCAACTCTTTACCAAAGGTATCTATAAGTGGACGGGAGGGACAAGTCTAGGTTCCTACTTTGTCAGTAGCACCTCCAGTCACTATGACTGGGCTCTAAAAAAACTCAAAGCTCATCAGAAGAATTGTAAGTGTCGCTAGTTAAAGTGGGTATGAGGTTTAGAAAAGGTTCTTCTAAGCTTCGAATAGCTTCATTCTCGTGATTTTTTAACTATTCTAGCTTTAGAATCCTTCAAAAATTAAAATTTAAGGCTATCATAGACTTAGAATAGGTCTAAAACATTTATTTTAATGTAATTCTAAACTTAGAATTACATTGATATTAAAGGGATTGAACTGTTCGACGCATAGAACGCCTTTATTCTGTGAAATGTTGACTATAAATTGGATCGAAAGGCTTTTTTTCGATATAGGATGATAGATAGATGGGGGAAATGATGAACATACAAAAAGAGAAAGTTAGAAAAGAGTTGGTGTCCCTCTGTTTGGGAGAGTTCACAGCCGTCCTATCTATTTGGTTTTGTTTTTTCCTTTTGAAAAATCGGCTTGGTGATTGGAGGAGTTTATTCTCCATTCTCTATCCTCTGTCTTTACTGACATTTATTTTGCTTCAAGGTTCAATCTATTGGGCGATTTTGATGAGAAGACTGTCGAAATCTCAGTTCGGAAGCGCTAGTGTCCCCAAACTATATGGTGGTTTCAGAATGCTAGACCTTGTTTTACTTATTTCAGGCTTTCCTTTTATTGTCTGGAATACCCAGAGTATCCTAGGGACTATCTTAGCCACGTTGATACAGCTTTTTGCCCTTATAGAATGGGTTAATTATTTCCTCGTACGCCTATCTTATAGTTTGAATCCACTTGTTTTATGGAAACGAATTACCAAGGGAAAACTTGAAAAGAGCAGAATAGCCAAGGAGTTGAGGTAGGGGAATGAATGTATGTTTTAGATACTATCAATATAAAACTTTAGTTGACGTTAAATAATATTAAAAATGAATAGGAGAATATCTATGTCTGTAGGGTTAATGGTTGGTTATAATTGGTGGACTATAGGAGAAGGGAGTCTTTTTAATTCATTCTTTTCGACTATTTATGTTCGCTTAGAGAATAATAAGTGGGGAAGTAGATACCCAGTAATAATGAATAAGCTTTACTGGGGAGATGTTTCTTTTGAATCTGTTGAAAAAGGAATAGAGGAGTTGTTATCTATCCAAGAAGAGTTGAAAAAACTTCTCCCTCAGGATGTTATATGGGATTTTGAAGATTTGTCACTCACTCCTCCTTGGGGAAATAATATCGCAGAGCATATAACAAATTTATCGCATTATTTCATAACGAGTTCCGGAAAAGATTTAATAGAAGTTTTGCTGACTAGTTTTAGATTTGCACTTGAGCACGGTCAAAATGTGAGTGTAAAAAGTATTTGAAACTCAATAAATCAAAGATTCATTTATGCTATAATATTCTTAATGAATTTTCAGAAAGGAAACTCAATGCCCTACAAATTTCTACTCTTCGACCTTGACCACACCTTGCTTGATTTTGATGCTGCTGAGGATGTAGCTTTGACACAACTTCTAAAAGAAGAAGGAGTTGCGGATATCCAAGCCTATAAAGACTATTACGTTCCTATGAACAAGGCTCTCTGGAAGGACTTGGAGCAAAAGAAAATCCGTAAACAAGAACTGGTTAACACGCGCTTTTCTCGTTTATTTGCTCATTTTGGACAGGAAAAAGATGGTAGGTTACTTGCCCAGCGTTACCAATTTTACTTAGCCCAACAGGGACAAACTCTTTCGGGTGCTCATGAACTCTTGGACAGCCTCATCGAACGTGATTATGACTTGTATGCTGCGACAAATGGCATTACTGCCATTCAGACGGGACGTTTGGCTCAATCTGGTCTGGCTCCCTATTTCAACCAAGTCTTTATCTCTGAACAGTTGCAAACACAAAAACCTGATGCACTATTCTATGAAAAAATCGGTCAGCAGATTGCAGGATTTGATAAAGAAAAGACGCTGATGATTGGAGATTCCTTAACTGCCGACATTCAAGGTGGCAATAATGCTGACATTGACACTATCTGGTACAACCCTCAACGAATCGAAAATCACACACAAGCCCAGCCAACTTATGAAGTCCATTCTTACCAAGACTTGCTAGATTGTTTGGATGCTATGTAGTGCTTTTCCTAAGAGGGGATGATATGGAAACTAAAGTCATTGAAGAGATTGACAATTTACTAAACCTCATCGAGCAGTATCAGTTAAAAGGTGTGGTTGCTCAAGTAAATTCGTTAAAAGAGTTAAAGTATATCATAAGCAATCATATAGAGTTAAGTACTCGAGAGAAGATGAATATCCACTATTCACTCTTTCTCCCTAGGGGTGGTTTATCTGAACTCTACTATATGGACGCTAATTTTGAACGGATGATGTCTGTAAATAATCAACTTTCCTATGCTATTGATACAATCGAAAAGTTTTTAATGGCTGATTGATACTGTGAATACTAATGTCAAATAATAGGGTCAATAACAGTATATATAAGAACTGTAAAAAGTGGTTTAGATAGCCACTTTTTGCTATAATAGAGGCAGTAAAAACGAAGGAGTTGGCGATGCAACACTCATCATGGCATGCTTTGATTAAGGAGCAACTACCTGAAGGTTATTTTGGGAAAATCAATCAGTTTATGGAGCAGGTCTATGCTCAGGGAACTGTTTATCCACCTAAGGAAAAAGTTTTTCAGGCTCTCTTGACTACACCGCTTGAAGAAGTTAAGGTTGTGATTCTAGGGCAAGACCCCTATCACGGGCCAGGTCAAGCGCAGGGTTTGAGTTTTTCTGTACCTGAGTCAATCCCAGCTCCGCCGTCCTTGCAAAACATTTTAAAAGAATTGTCAGATGATATCGGCGTTAAGAAATCACATGATTTGACGTCTTGGGCTGAGCAAGGAGTCTTGCTTCTCAATGCTTGCTTGACGGTTCCTGCTGGGCAGGCCAATGGTCATGCTGGGCAGATATGGGAGCCATTTACAGATGCTGTGATTCGGGTTGTAAATAATCTAGACAGACCTGTAGTCTTTGTACTCTGGGGTGCTTATGCACGCAAGAAGAAGGCCTTGGTTACCAATCCTCACCACTTGATTATCGAATCAGCCCATCCTAGTCCTTTATCGGTTTATAGAGGATTTTGGGGTTCCAAGCCTTTTTCCAAGGCCAATGCATTCTTAACAGAGACAGGACAAGAGCCAATCGATTGGCTTAGATAAGGAGAGAATATGCCTCAGTTAGCGACGATTTGCTACATTGATAACGGAAAAGAACTGCTCATGCTTCATCGTAATAAGAAACCCAATGATGTCCACGAAGGCAAATGGATTGGTGTGGGTGGTAAGCTAGAACGAGGGGAGACTCCTCAGGAGTGCGCAGCGCGTGAAATCCTCGAAGAAACAGGCCTCAAAGCCAAGCCAGTTCTAAAAGGTGTTATCACTTTTCCAGAATTCACACCAGATTTAGACTGGTACACCTATGTTTTTAAGGTGACGGAGTTTGAGGGTGACTTGATTGACTGCAATGAGGGAACCTTAGAATGGGTTCCCTATGATGAAGTCTTAAGCAAGCCGACTTGGGAAGGTGATCATACCTTTGTTGAGTGGCTTTTAGAGGACAAACCCTTCTTTTCAGCCAAGTTTGTTTATGATGGGGATAAATTGTTGGATACCCAAGTTGATTTCTATGAATAAAGGAGAAAGCAGATGCTACTAATCAAAAATGGTCGTGTAATGGATCCCAAGTCTGGTTTGGATCAAGTGTGTGATGTTTTGGTCCAAGATGGGAAAATTGTCAAAATTGCCCCTGAAATCAAGGAAGAAGGAGCAGAGCTAATTGATGCTACTGGTCTTGTAGTTGCGCCTGGACTAGTTGATATTCATGTTCATTTCCGTGAACCTGGTCAGACCCACAAGGAGGACATCCATACTGGGGCACTAGCTGCTGCTGCAGGTGGTTTTACAACGGTTGTCATGATGGCTAATACTAGTCCAACCATTTCGGACGTAGAAACTTTGCAAGAAGTTCTTCAGTCAGCTGCCAAGGAAAAAATCAATGTCAAGACAGTTGCGACTATTACCAAGAACTTTAATGGCCAAGACTTGACAGACTTTAAGTCGCTTTTAGAAGCTGGAGCTGTTGGTTTTTCTGATGACGGGATTCCACTTGAAAGTAGTAAAGTTGTCAAAGAAGCCATGGAAGAAGCCAAAAAACTCAATACCTTTATCAGCCTTCATGAGGAAGATCCAGGTTTGAATGGGATTCTTGGTTTTAACGAAAACATCGCTAAGGAACATTTTCATATCTGTGGAGCGACTGGGGTGGCTGAGTACGCTATGATTGCGCGTGATGTTATGATTGCCTATGCAACAAAGGCCCATGTTCACATCCAGCATTTGTCTAAGGAAGAAAGTGTCAAGGTAGTGGAATTCGCTCAAGGTTTGGGAGCGCAAGTCACAGCAGAAGTAGCGCCACAGCATTTCTCTAAGACGGAAGCTCTCCTTTTAACTCAAGGAAGCAATGCCAAAATGAATCCTCCACTTCGTTTGGAGTCAGACCGTCGTGCCGTTATCGAAGGTCTCAAGTCAGGTGTTATCACAGTTATCGCAACGGACCACGCTCCTCACCATGCAGATGAGAAAAATGTAGAAGATATCACCAAAGCACCATCTGGTATGACCGGTTTGGAAACCTCTCTTTCTCTTGGTTTAACTTATTTGGTGGAAGCTGGTGAGTTGAGCTTGATGGAATTGCTAGAAAAAATGACTGTTAATCCAGCCAAGCTTTACAACTTTGAAGCAGGCTACTTAGCTGAAAATGGTCCAGCGGATATCACTATCTTTGATGCCAAGGCTGATCGTACTGTTGGTCCAAACTTTGCTTCAAAATCAGCTAATTCTCCATTTATCGGTGAAACTTTAAAAGGGCAGGTTAAATATACCATCTGCAAGGGACAAATCGTCTACAAAAACTAGATGGGATTCTGCTCTATAAAATATAAGAATAGAGAGCGTATATGTATCCAACCCATCAATTTAAAGATAAGTTTGTCTTATTTCTTAAGATATTTTTTCCTATCCTAATTTATCAATTTGCCAATTATTCTGCCTCTTTTGTTGATACAACTATGACTGGGCAGTACAATACCATGGACTTGGCAGGAGTATCAACTGCAACGAGTCTATGGAATCCTTTCTTTACTTTTTTAACAGGGATTGTTTCGGCCATGGTTCTCATCATAGGCCATCATCTGGGACGGGGCAAAAAGGAAGAAGTGGCATCTGACTTTTATCAATTCGTCTACTTAGCTTTCGGACTGTCTTTGGTCTTGCTTGGCATGGTAGTATTCTTAGCACCGCCTGTCTTAAATCATATCGGACTAGAAGCTCAAGTAGCGGCAGTTGCAGTTTCTTATCTTTGGTACCTTTCTATCGGGATTATTCCCTTGTTGCTTTTTAGTGTCATTCGGTCTTTGTTAGATTCTCTTGGATTGACTAAGCTATCTATGTATCTCATGCTTTTGTTACTTCCGCTCAATAGTGGTTTTAACTATCTCTTGATATATGGAGCTTTCGGTTTCCCAGAGCTTGGTGGCGCAGGGGCAGGGCTAGGAACTTCGCTAGCCTATTGGGTTTTATTGGGGATTTCTATTCTTGTTTTGTTCAAACAAGAAAGGTTAAAAGCGCTACATCTTGAAAAACCTATTCCACTTAATATAGATAAAATCAAGGAAGGTCTCCGATTAGGTCTACCAATAGGAGGAACCGTCTTTGCGGAAGTGGCTATTTTCTCTGTGGTGGGACTAATCATGGCTAAGTTTTCATCGCTCATCATCGCCAGTCACCAGTCAGCTATGAACTTTTCCAGCCTCATGTACGCTTTCCCCATGAGTATTTCCTCTGCTATGGCGATTGTTGTGTCTTACGAGGTGGGGGCTAAACGTTTTGAGGATGCAAAAATCTATGCTCGTCTAGGGAGAGTAACCGCCCTTATTTTTGCAGGTCTTACCCTGTCCTTTCTCTACATTTTTAGAGATCGTGTTGCAAATCTATATGGAAATGACCCTCACTTCATCGAAACAACTGCTATATTTCTAACCTACAGTCTCTTTTTCCAGCTAGCTGATACCTTTGCGGCTCCGCTCCAAGGAATTTTAAGAGGGTATAAGGACACTATCGTTCCTTTCTATCTTGGCCTAATCGGATATTGGGGAGTAGCGATACCTCTAGGATATTTACTAGATCAAGTAACTGACTTGGGGGCATTTGCCTACTGGATTGGGTTAATTGCCAGCTTGATTGTTTCTGGTTGTTTGTATCAATGGCGTTTGAAAACCGTAATGAAAAGATTGAGCTAATTTTAAGAAATTATTCTGAAAAACAACTTTGTGAAAAAATGCTCTAACTAGAGAGAATCCCTGTTTTAACAGGGGTTTATTTTTTTATATTGTGAAATTTTATTAGCCATATACTTTGACAGTGTATACTAAAAAAGGTAAAATAGTAAGGTAAGTACAAAGTTAGAAAGGCAAGATTATGTCAACTTTAGATAAAAATCTTTTGCTAGAGATGTTCCGTAAGATGGAAGAAATCCGTCGCATGGACTTAAAAATCGCTCAGTTAGTGAAAAAGGGAAAAGTTCCCGGTATGACTCACTTTTCTGTCGGAGAGGAAGCTGCTAACGTCGGAGCGATGCTGGCTCTTAATCCAGATGATCTGATTACCTCAAATCACCGTGGACACGGGCAAGCTATTGCTAAGGGGATTGACCTCAATGGAATGATGGCTGAAATCCTCGGGAAACACACTGGAACCTGTAAAGGAAAAGGTGGTTCTATGCACATCGCCGACCTGGATGCTGGGAACCTCGGTGCCAATGGTATCGTAGGTGGTGGTATGGGAATCGCTGTCGGTGCAGCCCTCAGTCAGCAAATGCAACATACTGGTAAAATCGTAGTCTGCTTCTTTGGAGACGGTGCGACCAATGAAGGTGTCTTTCACGAAGCGGTGAACATGGCCTCTATCTGGAAACTCCCTGTTATTTTCTACTGCATTAACAATGGTTATGGGATTTCTGCGGATATCAAGAAAATGACCAATGTGGAGCATATCCATCAACGTAGTGCTGCTTATGGAATCCCTGGAATGTTTATCGAAGATGGAAACAATGTCATCGATGTCTATGAAGGATTTAAGAAAGCCGTAGACCATGTTCGTGGTGGCAATGGCCCAGTCTTGATTGAAAGTGTAACTTATCGCTGGCTTGGTCACTCATCATCTGACCCTGGTAAATATCGTACCCGTGAAGAAGTGGAATTGTGGAAACAAAAAGACCCAATTGAAAACCTTCGCAAGTACCTTATTGAAAATAACATTGCTAGCACTGAAGAATTGGAAGAAATCCAAGCGCAAGTCAAGGAAGCAGTAGAAGCTTCTGTTAAATTTGCAGAGGAAAGTCCATTCCCACCGCTAGAATCAGCATTTGAAGATATTTACGCAGACTAAGGAGAAAGAGATAAAATGGAAACAAAAACAATGTCGTTCCGTGACACCATTATCCTTGCTATGTCTGAGGAAATGCGTCGCGATGAAAATGTATTCTTGATGGGAGAAGACGTCGGTGTCTTCGGAGGAGACTTCGGAACTTCTGTTGGAATGCTTGAAGAATTTGGTCCAGAACGTGTTCGTGACTGTCCGATTTCTGAAGCTGCCATCTCTGGAGCAGCAGCAGGAGCAGCCATGACAGGACTTCGTCCAATCGTTGATATGACCTTCATGGACTTCTCGGTTATTGCCATGGACAATATCGTCAACCAAGCTGCTAAAACACGTTATATGTTTGGTGGTAAAGGTCAGGTTCCAATGACTGTCCGATGTGCAGCTGGTAACGGAGTTGGTTCTGCAGCTCAGCACTCTCAGTCTCTAGAGTCTTGGTTTACACACATCCCAGGTCTTAAGGTTGTAGCTCCAGGTACACCTGCTGACATGAAAGGACTTCTCAAGTCTTCTATCCGTGATAACAACCCTGTTATCATTCTTGAATACAAGTCCGAATTTAACCAAAAGGGGGAAGTGCCAGTTGATCCAGACTATACAATCCCACTTGGGGTTGGGGAAATCAAACGCGAAGGAACAGATGTAACAGTTGTTACTTACGGGAAAATGCTTCGTCGTGTGCTTCAAGCTGCTGAAGAATTAGCAGAAGAAGGAATTTCTGTTGAAATTGTAGACCCACGTACCCTCGTTCCGCTTGATAAGGATATCATCATTAACTCAGTGAAGAAGACTGGTAAGGTGGTGCTTGTCAACGATGCTCACAAAACAAGTGGCTATATCGGAGAGATTTCAGCTATTATTTCAGAATCAGAAGCATTTGATTATCTAGACGCACCAATCCGCCGTTGCGCCGGAGAGGATGTGCCAATGCCTTACGCACAAAATCTAGAAAATGCAATGATTCCAACAGTTGAAAGCATCAAAGATGCAATCCGTAAGACATATAACAAGGAATAATGCATAATATAAGTTATGTAAATAAAATAAAAAAGACGAGGAACTTTGTATCTTTTAGGTGCAGAACTCTCTTCGTCCTTAATATCTTAGTATAGAATTGGAGAGGTCATGGCTGATGACAAGCTAAGAGCGACTCCTGCGGCTAGAAAGTTAGCGAATGATCTAGGGATCAACCTCTACGACGTTTCTGGCTCAGGTGCAAACGGTCGTGTCCACAAAGAAGACGTGGAAACTTATAAAGACACAAATGTGGTTCGCATTTCGCCACTTGCAAAACGAATTGCCCTCGAACATAACATTGCTTGGCAGGAAATCCAAGGAACTGGTCATCGTGGTAAGATCATGAAGAAGGACGTTTTGGCCTTCCTTCCTGAAAATATCGAAAACGACACCATCAAGTCTCCTGCTCAAATTGAAAAAGTGGAAGAAGTTCCAGACAATATCACTCCTTATGGTGAGATTGAGCGTATTCCAATGACACCAATGCGTAAGGTTATCGCGCAACGTATGGTTGAATCCTACCTAACTGCGCCAACCTTCACACTCAACTATGATGTCGATATGTCAGAAATGTTGGCCCTTCGTAAGAAGGTTCTTGATCCGATTATGGAAGCAACTGGTAAGAAAGTAACGGTTACAGACCTTCTTTCTCTCGCTGTTGTTAAGACATTAATGAAACATCCCTATATCAATGCTTCATTGACAGAAGACGGCAAAACTATTATCACTCATAACTATGTCAACCTTGCGATGGCAGTTGGTATGGATAACGGTTTAATGACACCAGTTGTTTACAATGCTGAGAAGATGAGCTTGTCAGAGTTGGTCGTTGCATTTAAAGACGTGATTGGTCGTACCTTGGATGGCAAATTGGCTCCAAGCGAACTCCAAAATTCAACCTTCACAATCAGTAACTTGGGAATGTTTGGCGTTCAATCCTTTGGTCCGATTATTAACCAACCCAACTCAGCAATCCTCGGGGTGAGCTCAACAGTAGAGAAACCTGTAGTTGTCAATGGTGAGATTGTTATTCGTCCTATCATGAGCCTAGGATTAACCATTGACCACCGTGTCGTAGATGGTATGGCTGGTGCTAAGTTTATGAAAGACTTGAAAGCCTTAATTGAGAACCCAATCTCAATGTTGGTTTAAAAATACAGTATTTATTTTTAGAGATATAGATAAAGGAAGTAAGACATGGCCTTAGAAGTAATTATGCCAAAAGCCGGCGTGGATATGACAGAAGGACAAATCGTCCAATGGAATAAGAAAGTCGGAGAATTTGTAAAAGAAGGAGAAATCCTTTTGGAAATCATGACTGACAAAGTCAGCATGGAATTGGAAGCCGAAGAAGATGGATACTTGATTGCCATCCTTAAAGGAGATGGTGAAACTGTTCCAGTAACTGAAGTTATCGGTTACCTTGGAGAAGAAGGGGAAAACATCCCAACAGCTGGAGCAGCTGCGCCAGAATCAAAACCTGCACCTGCAGCTAGTGCCTCAAACGACGATGGTAAGAGCGATGATGCCTTTGATATCGTTGTGATTGGTGGAGGTCCTGCTGGTTATGTTGCAGCGATTAAGGCTGCCCAACTCGGTGGTAAGGTTGCCCTTGTTGAAAAATCTGAACTCGGTGGAACTTGCTTGAACCGCGGCTGTATCCCAACTAAGACCTACCTTCACAATGCTGAAATCATCGAAAACATCGGTCATGCAGCAAATCGTGGTATCGTCATCGAAAATCCAAACTTCACTGTTGATATGGACAAACTTTTAGAAACTAAATCTAAAGTTGTCAATACCTTGGTAGGTGGTGTTGTGGGTCTTCTTCGTAGCTACGGAGTTACTGTTCATAAGGGTGTTGGTACAATCACTAAAGATAAGAATGTCTTGGTAGATGGTTCTGAATTGCTTGAAACCAAGAAAATCATCCTTGCTGGTGGTTCAAAAGTCAGCAAGATTAACGTCCCTGGTATGGAATCTCCACTTGTGATGACCAGCGATGATATTCTTGAAATGAACGAAGTTCCAGAAAGCCTCGTAATCATCGGTGGTGGGGTTGTCGGTATCGAACTCGGCCAAGCATTCATGACATTTGGTTCAAAAGTAACTGTTATCGAAATGATGGACCGTATCGTTCCAGCTATGGATGCGGAAGTGTCTAAGAATCTTCGCTTGATTTTGGAACGCAAAGGTATGACTATCTTAACAGGTACAAAACTGCAAGAAATCATCGAGGAAAATGGTCAACTTCGTATCAAGGTTGAAGGTAAAGACGATATCATTGCAAGCAAAGCCCTTCTTTCAATCGGTCGTGTGCCAGACCTCGAAGGAATTGGCGATGTTGAGTTTGAGTTGGATCGTGGACGTATCAAGGTCAACGAATATATGGAAACTTCTGTTCCAGGTATTTACGCACCAGGTGACATCAACGGTACTAAGATGTTGGCGCACGCAGCCTTCCGCATGGGTGAAGTTGCTGCTGAAAATGCCCTCAAAGGAAATCATGCTGTTGCCAAATTGAACTTGACTCCTGCAGCCATCTACACTCTCCCTGAAGTAGCAGCAGTAGGTCTGACAGAAGAACAAGCACGTGAGAAATACGATGTAGCCATCGGTAAATTCAACTTTGCTGCCAACGGTCGTGCCATTGCATCTGATGCTGCTCAAGGTTTCGTAAAAGTTATCGCTGATAAGAAATACGGGGAAATCCTTGGTGTGCACATCATTGGTCCTGCAGCCGCAGAATTGATTAACGAGGCATCAAGCATTATCGAAATGGAAATCACTGTTGAGGAAATGCTGAAGACCATCCACGGACACCCAACCTACTCTGAAGTGATGTACGAAGCATTTGCAGATGTTCTAGGAATGGCCATCCATTCACCTAAGAAAAAATAAAACGAAGATAGACTAGACTGGAAGATTATTTCCAGTCTCTATCGTATAAAGGGATATCATGAAATATATTATCAATCATTCAAATGACACTGCTTTTAATATCGCCTTGGAAGAATATGCCTTTAAACACTTACTAGATGAGGATCAAATCTTCCTTCTTTGGATTAACAAACCTTCTATCATTGTTGGTCGTCACCAGAATACTATCGAAGAAATCAACCGTGATTATGTCCGTGCAAATGGCATTGAGGTAGTCCGCCGTATCAGTGGTGGTGGAGCTGTTTATCACGATTTAAACAACCTTAACTACACCATCATTTCAAAAGAAGATGAAAACAAGGCCTTTGACTTCAAGAGCTTCTCAACTCCAGTTATCAATACCTTGGCTCAACTAGGCGTTAAAGCTGAGTTCACAGGCCGTAATGACCTTGAGATTGATGGCAAGAAATTCTGTGGCAATGCCCAAGCCTATATCAATGGCCGTATCATGCACCACGGTTGCTTGCTCTTTGACGTTGATTTGTCAGTCCTTGCTAACGCCCTCAAGGTTTCAAAAGATAAATTTGAATCAAAAGGTGTGAAATCCGTCCGTGCTCGTGTAACCAATATTGTCAATGAATTACCAGAAAAAATCACAGTTGAAGAATTCCGTGATTTGCTATTGGAATACATGAAAAAAGAGTACCCAGAGATGACTGAATACGTTTTTTCTGAGGAAGAATTGGCTGAAATCAATCGTATCAAGGATACCAAGTTTGGGACTTGGGACTGGAACTACGGTAAATCACCTGAATTTAACGTCCGTCGTGGTACAAAATTCACTAGTGGTAAGGTTGAAGTTTTTGTCAACGTCATTGAATCAAAAATTCAAGATATCAAGATTTACGGTGACTTCTTTGGTATCGAAGACGTTGCAGCTGTAGAAGATGTCCTTCGTGGTGTAAAATACGAACGCGAAGATGTCCTTAAAGCTCTAGAAACTATTGATATTACACGCTACTTTTCTGGTATTAGCCGTGAAGAAATCGCTGAAGCGGTAGTGGGGTAAGGAAAAAGAATCCATTTATGATGGATTCTTTTATTAGGGTTAAACTTAATAATCATGCTGATTAGATTATAATAGAGATGAAAAATGAAAAGGAGTTATTCATTGATGTTAGAAATTCCAGTAGAAAGTCTTAATCTATTTGAACAGTTAGACCGCAATGTTGTTGCTTTTTTTAGAAATGAAGAAATTTCCCAAACAGAAAGTTTAAATATAAGTATCACACAAGAACATTATGATAAGAAAAATAAAGAGCTGCAGCCTTTAGGATACCAAGCTGTTCAAATACCTTTAGGAATGGCTTTAGATAATGTAATCCAGCAAGCCTATTTCCAAAATCTTATAATTGGCGGTCTTCTTCCCGATGAAATCAAAGTAAAGAAAGAGGACTTAATGCTTTTGAAAGACATTGTTGATAGTTTTTGTATTATGTACGCTGCAGCAAATAACCGACTGGAAAATGGTAAAGCTTATGAACTGATGAAGGATAAGACAGTGTATTTTATTGGTAAACTGTTGACTGACAGTCTTAAAAAAGGTGACGAAAATTCGTATATGGGAATCGAAAGAGAATCAGCTGATGGAACTTCTTATGAGGCAGTAAAATGCTTTCTAACTAAAGAGAGCGCTGAGCAATATAATGATGCAAAAAGACCAGTAAGCCACGCAAATTTAGCTTATCTGAAAGCCTTTTGGGGTAATCCAGTAATAATCGAGCCCCATCGTAACTACTGGATTGAGTTTAAATAAACAAAAAACGAAAGATAATAGGAATTGGTCTTTCGTTTTTAAGTAATCTTTAATTTACATAATTAATTTTATGTATTCTATAAACTATCTAGAGCATTTTTTTGTTCATCATTTACGATATGGGTATAGAGGTCAGTGACTTGCGTGCTGGCATGTCCTAATTGGTGGCTGACCAAAACTTGCGATTTAGTTGCATCATAGAGTCTGGTTGCTAAGGTATGGCGTAGTTTATGGGGTGTTACACGAACTTTGAAGTCCTCTGAGTACTTAGCAACCATCTTTTCAACACTAGAAGCATCAATACGATTGGGAACGCCACGATATAAGGTCAGAAAGAGTGCTGTATCCGTCTTTTCCGTCTTATAGCGTTGATTTCGAATGGTGAGATAATTTTCAAGGTAAGGCTTGGCAAAGGCTGCGACATTGACCGAGTCACGTTTGCCACCTTTTCGAGTGACATCAATGACCATCATTTTGAGATTAAGGTCTCTTAGGTCCAGGTTAACAGCTTCAGATAAGCGAACACCAGATGCCAAGAGAAGGGCAATAATGGCCAAATCACGTTCTTTATTCTTATTAAATGACGAAAGAGCACGATTTGAGAGTTGTTGTGGGTACTCTTGGTCGATATAAGTCAGAAAACCTTCTGTTTCATCACCTAGAAAGAGTTTTTGCTTGATGTTTTCAGCTCTAGCAGCAAGTGTTTCTTTCTTTTTCTTGGTTGAAACTTTCTTCATTACATTACGATAGAAATAAGGCTCCCCCTGGTCGTTTTCAACCTCCTCGGTCAGATACTTGTAAAGACTGGAAAGTGCTGACAAGGTCCGATTGATGGTCGTCTGAGAGACACCTTGCTTGGTTGTATTAGCATTCAGCAAAGGTCGTTCACGTAGATACAGGATAAAGGATTCCATATCTTTTTTAGACATATTTTCCAAGACTGATAAAGGAATGTCAGACATTTTATCAACATTTGAAATACCAGACTCCAAAACCCAGCTGAAAAATCGATCATATTCCTTAAGGTATTCGTACAAGGTTGTAAAACTGTAGGGAACAGCAAGCTTGGATTGGTAGTATTCCAGAACATACCATGGCATGATTTGTTTTAGTTTGTCGATTCGTTCCAGTAAAATCTCACGTTTCATGTATTTTCTCCATAATTAAGTCTACTAGTAGTATAGCATAGACTCATATATTTTTCAAGAAAATTATAGTTTTTCGGAAAGATGTTATAAGAAACTTAAAAAAGAAGTCTAACTTTCCCCCAGTTATCTTGAACCCTTTATTAAATTTCATCATACTTGAGCAACATGTTCGGTATCTTTTCTTCAAGACTCTTGCGAACTTTACCTTGAATTGTAGTGTCCATTTGGCTGTTTATGCTTGTAATAGTTGATTTGGTTTCTGTAGCAATTTTCTTAGCTGCCTTATTAAAGTTATCTTTTAATTTATTCTTTGCTGTTATTGCTAACTTTGCTTCCGTAATGATTCGGTTTCTTTCCATCATTCGATACATTTGTTTCAGCGCATATTGGTATTCTTCATCTGTGTAGTATTCATTCATTGGTGCTTGCATAATCTCTCCTTAGTTTGTGAAATTCTTCGTCTAAATCATTTCTTTTTTTGCGAAACTCGTTATCGTATTTTTCTCTCTCATCTTCGAGTTTAACCCTATGATCTCTGTATACTTGATTCGAAAAGTGTCTCAAATTTTCTATTTCTATAAAATAGTCTCTAACATCATCAGCCGTTGACGAAAATTTTCTCAAAGTATGATACATTTTATCAACTTCTTCGGAAATTAGTTTTTCTAAGTTTGCATTTCGTTCGTCTAGATCAAGGGCCTTGTTATCGAGTTTCTTTTTTTCTTGATAATATTGGTCTTCTAGAGTAAATAGTTCTCTTTCTTTCTCTTTTATTTCCTCCCATTTTACATCTTTTCTTTCCATTGTCGAAACTCCTTGGCTAATTGCTTATCTGTTGCTACTGTTTTTTCGATGACTTCCTGTAATTGTTTATCCATATTTTCAAATGCTTGGGCGGAAGCATTCATCTTAGTGGCTGTTTGATTTGTCTCTGCCTGAAACGTATCGATAAACTGTGCTTGAGTAATACCTTGACTAGCAAAAATGGCATCAACCTCATAGGGAGCTAATGCTGTGTAGCTCGTAAAGTCGATTTTTGACCAAATTTCTTGTAATTCTTGATTGGCCTTTTTGGCTAAGGCGCTCACTTCATCAGCTCCAGTTCTTGCTGCCGTAGCCATAGATGATGATAGGATAGAACCTTGAGCTGCATCTAAGTATATTTCCTCAGAGCTACTAATGCTACCTGATGACCATTTTGATTTCAAGTCCTTGTAATGAGCCATTCCTCGGAGACTGTTGGCATAGGCTCGATAAACGCCACTGATTAAGGGTTTCCCTCCTTTGCCATCTACAAGTTGACCAGTTACAGGATCAAACTCCCAGTCTTCAATTTTATGGCTCGAACCATCAATCCAATGAATCGTGCTAGGCATAGAATTTGTAATATCAATCGGACTGGTGTACCTTTCTGGGTGATTAGAGTCATTCCAACGTACTACATTATCATGTTTTCTACGGTAATCTATAAACATAGAAGGGTTGCTTTCAATAAATGCTTTTTCTTCCAGTGTAAGTCCACCATATTTAAACCAAGCATTAAAAGTGGTTGTAGGGATGTGGTATTTAGCTCCCACCTTCAGCATGTAGGAACCCTGTGAATAACCTGATAGTTGACTGACTTCATATCTAGGATCGTCCATAATCTCTTTTACAAATTGGTCAGCAACCTTATATTGTGGAGATAAGTAAGTTTGCCTTGCAATTATGGCACTATAGAAATCGCGTGAACCAAACATAGTTTTATTCACCGGACTATCAGGATCCGTTCCAGCAGCAATCACAGCTATATTTTTATAATCTGGTTCGCCGTTGACAATAGGTGCAACTGCTAGCCCGTCAAAACCTGTTTCAATGTCAGACTTAGTGGCAACAACACGAAATTCTTGACCATCGGAGGTGGTTATGGTGTTGGTTTCATCCGAAGATAACTTATCATTTGTTTTGGCTACAACTTTCTTTTCAACTTCCCTTTCAGCATATTCAGCATTGACACTATATACATTCTTCCCATGGTTTAATTCATTGAGTTGTTTATCTGTATAATTAAATACCATTAATATTCTCCTTCTGAGCCATCTGAATAAATAATTTTTGTGAGTTTACTAGTCTTACCCCAGTGACTATTTAAAAATTCTCGGTCCTCTTTTCTATTCTCTCTCTCTAAAGATACATCAGAAATACGTTTATCTTTTTTTGAATAATTAATTTTATATTTTATGCTTCTCTCATTAAAATATAGTTCAACTACGCAAGTCCAACTTCCTGGAGGATTTGTGTAGTTTGCATTAGAAAATCTAATTTCTTCAATACCCTCATAACTATCTTTTAAAGTTTCAACCAAACTAACTTCATACTCTCTATTTCGACGCTCTTCTTGAGACTTCCCTAACATACTAAACATAAAAACACCTCCTGCTGTTATAATTGCGATTGACAAAACGATTAGTAACCTTTTATAACTTTTTTAATGCTGGAATTGTTCATTTAAGATTTCCTCCTTTCTCTTGTTATACTATAAGATTAGTCTATTTTACACTATAATAAGAAAAAGTTGATTTACTTCTATAAGGTCTTAGTAGGACTCCCAGGATCCGTTCCCGCAGCAATCACAGCTATACTTTTATAACCCGGTTTGCCGTTTACTATAGGAGCCTACCGCCAAACCATCAAAACCTGTTCCTCGGTGAGACTTAGTCGCAACGACACGGAATTCTTGACCATCGGAGGTGGTTATGGTGTTGATTTCGCCTTTTTTTAACTCGTTATCTGATTTAGCAGTAACAATATTTGTTCGGTTTTCTTTACGCTGTGCGAACTCAGTATTAACACTGTAAACATTCGGACCTTGATTCAATTCATTAAGTTGTTTGTCTGTATACACGTATTTATTCATCATAGCTCCCCTTCTGAACCATTCGAATATTTAACTTTAACTTTTGACTTAGTAGAACCTCGCCTAGAATTTAAAAAATGTTGAAATTCTTCATCATCCTTATTATATACTCCAATCCTAATTTTATTCGAGTTTATATCAAAAGCTAAAACATGTTCTTTAGATGTTCCATCAAAAAATTTTAGTTTCACATCCGCCCCCCAAGCGTCTGAAGGAATTGAGCTGTACGATGGATTCGTAATCGTTACCTCCTCAATCCCTTCATAGGAATTCTTTAAGGCATTAACCAGACTTACTTCATATTCTCTATTTCGACGCTCTTCTTGAGATTTTCCTAACAAATTAAACATAAAAATACCTCCTGCTGTGATAGTTGCGAGTAGAAAAACTATGAATAATGGTTTATAGCTTTTTCTTAATCTATCTTTACTCATTATCATTTCCTCTTTTTCTCAGCATATTCAGCATTGACACTGTATACATTCTTCCCATGCTTTAATTCATTGAGTTGTTGATCTGTATAAGTGAAAACCACTACTGTACTCCTTTTTCTTTATCCGAATAATATATAGTAACTAAAGATGTTGTTTTCCCTTTATGAGAATTCAATATTTCCCACTGGTCGTTTATTTCTTTATTTGTTTTTCCATTAACAAAACCATTATAATTTTCAACGTCATTTAAAGAGTGGCCTACACGGTATTCTATTTTTACTTTATCTGAAAATAGAATATTTACATCACAAGACCAGTCGCCCGGAGGGGTTGTATATTCTGGATTAGAAATTTTGATCTCTTCTATCCCTTCATAGGAATTCTTTAAGGCGTTTACCAAACTAACTTCATACTCTCTATTTCGACGCTCTTCTTGGGATTCCCCTAACATACTAAACATAAAAACACCTCCTGCTGTGATAGTTGCGAGTAAAAAAACTATGAATAATGGTTTATAGCTTTTTCTTAATCTATTTTTACTCATTGTTATCTCTACTCCTCTCAGCATATTCAGAATTTACACTATAAACATTTTTTCCGTGATTTAATTCATTGAGTTGTTTATCAGTATAAGTGTATACCATTAATATTCTCCTTCTGAACCATCTGAATAAATAATTTTTGTGAGTTTACTAGTCTTACCCAAGTGACTATTTAAAAATTCTCGGCCCTCTTTTCTATTCTCTCTTTCTAAGGATACATCAGAAATATGTTTATCATTTTTTGAATAATTAATTTTATATTTTATGCTTCTCTCATTAAAAAATAGTTCAACTACGCAAGTCCAACTTCCTGGAGGATTTGTGTAGTTTGCATTAGAAAATCTAATTTCTTCAATACCCTCATAACTATCTTTTAAAGTTTCAACCAAACTAACTTCATACTCTCTATTTCGACGCTCTTCTTGAGACTTCCCTAACATACTAAACATAAAAACACCTCCTGCTGTTATAATTGCGATTGACAAAACGATTAGTAACCTTTTATAACTTTTTTAATGCTGGAATTGTTCATTTAAGATTTCCTCCTTTCTCTTGTTATACTATAAGATTAGTCTATTTTACACTATAATAAGAAAAAGTTGATTTACTTCTATAAGGTCTTAGTAGGACTCCCAGGATCCGTTCCCGCAGCAATCACAGCTATACTTTTATAACCCGGTTTGCCGTTTACTATAGGAGCCTACCGCCAAACCATCAAAACCTGTTTCAATGTCAGACTTAGTGGCAACAACACGGAATTCTTGACCATCTGAGGTAGTTATGGTGTTGGTTTTTTCTAAATTATCAGGAGATATATTTTCAATGAGATTTGAATTGACATAAGTCCTACCGTTACGCTTAGCGAATTCAAGATTTACACTATATACAGCATAATCCCGATTCAAATTGTTTAACTGCTCATCTGTATAGGAAAATGTCATCATTGTTCTCCCGTGCTATTATCTGAATATGTAACAATTACTTTTAAGTAGGTCACTCCTTTGTAATTGTTAAGGAATTGCCTTTTCTCATTGGTCAATGATCCTTGATAATTCTTTTTATCATGGAGTCCATGGCCTATCCTATACTTAGTTTTTCTTTCATCATTAAATTTGATTTCTACATCACAAGACCATGAACCTGGAGGGTTTGTGTAGTTTGGATTGGAAATCTTAATCTCCTCAATCCCTTCATAGGAATTTTTTAAAGCGTTGACCAAGCTGACTTCGTACTCTCTATTCCGACGTTCTTCTTGAGACTTCCCTAACATACTAAAGATAAAAACACCTCCTGCCGTGATTTAATTCATTGAGTTGTTGATCAGTATAATTAAAATTCATTTACTGTTTCCCTCTTTCTTTGTTAGAGTATGTAACCGTAACTGTATTAGTTGTTATTCCTTTTCTTCGGTTAAGAAAATCTCGCTGTCCATAAGTCATACGACCATTGTAATTTTCTATCTCATCTAGGTTATGTGGAATTCCATAGAATATTTTTTCCCCATCTTCAAACAAAATATCAACCTTACAAGACCAGTCACCAGGAGGGTTCGTATATGTTGGATTGGAAATTTTGATTTCTTCTATCCCTTCATATGAATTCTTTAAGGCATTAACCAGACTTACTTCATATTCTCTATTCCGACGTTCTTCTTGAGATTTCCCTAACATACTAAATATAGAAACACCTCCTGCTGTAATGGCTACGAGTAACAAAACGATTAGTATCCTTTTATGGCTTTTTTTATTGCTGGAAATATTCATTTAAGCTTTTCCTCTTTTTCTACTTGAAAACTCTTCATTTACCATATAAATAGCAAAATCTTGTGTTAAATTATTCAACTGTTTATCAGTATAATTAAATACCATTATTGCTCTCCTGTTTCACCATTTGAATATCGTACTAATATTGTAGATTCTGTTTTACCAATGTGTTTTTGAAGTATCGACCATTGTTGATCAATTTCTTCATTAGTATTCCCTTTCATAAGACCATCATGGTTTTCTTTATAGGTTAATCTGTGATTAATTCCATAAGTAATAGTTTGACTATCATCGAACTGTACTGAAATATCACAAGACCACAAACCCGGTTTGTCATTATAGTAAGGATCCATAATCTTAATCTCCTCAATCCCTTGGTAGGAATTCTTTAAGGCATTAACCAGACTTACTTCATATTCTCTATTTCGACGCTCTTCTTGAGACTTCCCTAACAACCTAAACATAAAAATAGCTCCTGCTGTGATGGCTACGAGTAACAAAACGATTAGTAGTCTTATATATCTTTTTTTATTGCTGGAAATATTCATTTAAGCTTTTCTCCTTTTTCTCCTTGAAGACTTTTCGTTCACACTATAAACAGCATAATCTTGGTTTAAATTATTCATCAGTATAATGGAAATTCATCATAGTTCTCCTTGCTCGCTATCAGAATAAGTAATTCTCACTGACTTTAAAGTTTTCCCTCTATGAGTTTCTAAATACTGCCAATCTTCGTTTGTTTCTTGACGGCCACCATAATTGGTTTTATAGTTTAAATGATGATTAATTCCATATGAAAGAGTTCTTTCATCTTTAAATTTAATTTCGACATCACAAGACCACGAACCAGGAGGGCTTGTGTATTCTGGATTAGAAATTTTAATCTCTTCAATCCCTTCATAGGAATTCTTTAAAGCATTCACCAAACTAACTTCATACTCTCTATTCCGACGCTCTTCTTGGGATTTTCCTAACAACCTAAACATAAAAATAGCTCCTGCTGTGATGAATATGAATAGTAAAACTATGAATAATGGTTTATAGCTTTTTCTTAATCTGTTTTTACTCATTGTTATTTCCATTCCTCTCAGCATAATCAGCATTGACACTATATACATTCTTCCCGTGATTTAATTCATTAAGTTGTTTATCAGTATAACTAAATGCCATTATTGCTCTCCTTCGTCATTATTAGAATAAGTTACCCTAATTTTCGAAGCAGTTTTACCCTTGTTTTCATTTAAAAATTGTCGATCTTTTACTCTATTTTCCCATTCCAATGAAGTATCTGTTATTTCTTCAGTGTCTAGAGAATATCCAACACCATACTTAATTTTTACCTCATGTTTAAATTTGATTTCTACATCACAAGACCACGAACCAGGAGGGCTTGTGTATTCTGGATTGGAAATTTTAATCTCTTCAATCCCTTGGTAGGAATTCTTTAAGGCATTAACCAAACTTACTTCATACTCTCTATTCCGATGTTCTTCTTGCGATTTTCCTAACAAACTAAACATAAAAATAGCTCCTGCTGTGATGGTTGCGAGTAACAAAATGATTAGTATTCTTGTATGACTTTTTTTAATTCCAGAATTATTCATTTATGCTTTTCTCCTTTTTCTTATTATACAATATTCTAATCATTCTTTACAAAGTAGGGAGTAAAAATCATACTATATACTGAAAATTAGATTTCTAATTCTTAAAAAACCAAATCTTTTTTGATTTGGTTTTGAAGGTTTATATTTAATTTTATTTATACCGATTATACTCATCTTTTTTATGTACTACCATATAGCAGGATACCAAGATGACGAAGATTTTAAGCAGGTAGGTTTCGTATCGATCAGTGACTATGGTTAGCTGAGACAAGACGTTAATGATCGAATGTGTCATAACGCAAATCCAGAGATTCTTTGTTTTGTTATAAAGAGCTGAGAGTATGAAAGAATTCGTCAGCAATCCAAATAAAAACGGTAGAGTTTGCAGTGTTGCTAGGGAGCCATCTATGTAAAAGAACAACAGATGCCAAAGCGCCCAGCTGAAAAAGGTTAAGATTGTTGAGTAAAAATATGGCAACTTTTCTTGTAAAATTGGTTGAAAAACATATCGCCATCCAATCTCTTCTATACCACCAAAGACAATAAATTTGAAGAACATCAAAAATGGGAGATACCAGCTAAATTCTACTATTTTCCCACCAAACATTAGAAAAGAAAAATCAAGGACAATAAGGAAAAAAGATAATAAATAATGTTTGTAACTGGTATGAATGTTAAAAAAATCGTTTACAATCTTCTTAAAATGAATATGAAAATAGTGATTTGCAACAATTATTCCCCAAAGAGCTGAAGAAATGCCACCTAGAAAGATTCCTAAAATAGATAACAGATTGGAATGAATAGAAAAATGATTCAAGAGAAAAGGAGACAAACTGATACTAACTGGCTAAATGTGCCTAGCAAATATACTGCAATTGCCTTATTTCTTTTCATAAAGAACCCTTTCAATAATACTTTACGTAAAATAAATTATGTAAATAGAACTTACAACAACAAATCTTTGACTTTTCCAATTTCACTTTTTGGAATCACTAGGTGAATCATATCACCCAGATACATTCTAGTTGAGCCGTTAACGGTTTGGCTTTTACCATTATGGACTTGGGTGGTGATGAGTACGTTATGTGGCAAGTTGAGCTCGTGAACCTGTTTTCCAGCGATCTTATCTGATACAGGGATTTCAATGAGGGTGACTTCTCCTTCATCTGTCGCTTCTTCTGGCAGCATTTTTTCTAGCATGGCCTCATAGACTGGCGCACCTTTAAGTAAATCCATGATGATATAGGCAACTAGGGTTACCAATCCAAGTGGCATGAGGTTGCGAATATCTCCAACCATCTCAGTTACGAGGATCATGGCAGTTAAGGGAGCCTTGGAAATTGCCCCAAAGTAGCCACTCATTCCCAGAATGACAAATATAGGAAACTGCTCCTGACTAACAAGCCCAATATTCACACAAATGACACCAACTAGGGAACCGAGTAAGGAACCAAGCGCCAAAATGGGTAGGAAAATTCCTCCTGGGAGGCCACTTCCATAACTAATCATACTCCAAACAAAGCGAATCAAAAAGTAAGCTAATAAAACTTGAAAACTAAAATCTTGCTCAGTTAGGGAAAGAACAAGCTGATTTCCACCACCAAGGATTTGTGGCAAGAAAATCCCGACTGGTATGATAAGGATAAAGGCTAGGATTGGATAATAAGCTTTATCCAAATGAATTTTTTGACCAAGCCAATCATAAACTCGACCAACATTGAGTACAGCTTTCTCATAGAGAAAACCAGAAAGCCCGAGAAAAACTCCCATAACCAGGTAAATCCAATACTGGTCTAGGGTCATGAGAGGAATGTTGTCTGGCATATCCAGTACGGGTGTTAGGCCAAATATGAGTAGTGAGACAAAGTTTGCTACGAGACTAGCTGCTAGTGTTGAGACCCAGAAAAAGCGTGAAAAATGATGATAGACTTCTTCTACTACAAAGAGGAGACCTGCTATCGGTGCATTAAAGGCAGCGGCTAAGCCTGCAGCAGCTCCACTGGCAATCAGGGAACGTTCCTCTACTGGACTAGATTTTAGCCACTTGGCAATGCCTTTACCACCAACCGCTCCAAGTTGAATACTTGGCCCTTCTCTACCTAGCATAAGGCCACTGGCAATAGCAAGAATACCTAGAATATATTTTTTCCAGAGGACACTCCACCAGTTAAGAGTCATTAGTCCCTTTAATTCGGCTTCGACTTGAGGAATTCCTGAACCCTTGATATCTTTTTCTGATCGAGTTAATTTCGCACTAAGCCAGCAAACTATTACATAAAATAGACCAATGATAAAAAGATTGCGCACTAGGTGCGCTTGATCTTGATAAAGTCCTTGTATCAGGTGGAATCCCTTTTCGATTAAGAAACGAAAGGATCCGACGATGAGCCCGACGACGAGACCAACAATGATTCCTCGTCCAACTTGGGATAATATGGTGCTTGAGGCAAAGGCAAATTCTTTCTTGGAACTGAGTGTTTCTGACTGTTCCTCCATAATCATTTCCTCTTACTTGTCTTTCTTAGTTGAAACCAGTGTTTTGACTGGTTCAAAACTGGTTCGGTGAATTGGGGTGACACCTAGTTTTTCCAGTCCTTCTAGATGTTTAGCTGTTCCGTATCCTGCATTAGCTGTAAAATCATATCCAGGATATTGCTGATCATAGTCCTTCATCAATTCATCCCGTGTCACCTTGGCCACTATAGATGCAGCTGCGATCGAGAGAGAGTTTGCATCTCCTTTGATGATTGCTGTTTGAGAAATCGGCAACTCCAGTTTCATGGCATCTATCAAGAGGTGCTCAGGTTGCGGACTGAGCTGGGAGATCGCTTCTTTCATGGCTAGTTTGGTTGCTTCATAGATATTGACTTGGTCAATGACTTGATTATCCATGATACCAATCCCGATTGATAAAGCTTGGTCTTGAACGGCTTTATAAATTTCCAGATGTTTCTTTTTAGGGATTTTTTTGCTATCGTTGAGGCCTCTAATCTTACAATTTTTTGGTAAGATAACGGCTGCAGCGACTACAGGACCAGCCAGAGGACCACGGCCGACCTCGTCAACACCCGCTATTAAAGTCACATCTCGTTTATACAGCTCTTTTTCATAGGAAAGCATAGTTTCCAGGCGAAGGTCTTCATCCAGTTCAGCCTGAATGGCTTTTTTACGCTTGTTAATTTCCTTTTGAACTCCAGAACGAGGATCTTTTTCCAGTTCAGGAAAAAGGGGATTGTCTAAGTCTTTGACAGTAGCAAGAAGTTCTTTGATTTCTTTAATCGTCGTCATCGATGTCGTCCAATGTATCTAAGGTATAGTTACCGAGTTTTCCATCACGAACTTCCTTCACGAAGAGGCTGTAAAAACGGTCGTAGTCGTCTCGGAAACCGAGAGCACGTGTCATATCCATGATGATAACAGGTGCTTCTTCTTCTATCTTCATTTGTTTGAAGCGTTCAGCTAGCTTATCTGGATAATGTTTTTTGAAATAATTGAGACCAAAAATGGTCACTTCATCCATTGGGAGTAGTTGATCTTTAATTGCTCCAGTCAAGGCTAGTTTCAAAGCAACGATTTCGTCTTCGAACTTAGGCCAAAGAATCCCTGGTGTGTCTAATATTTCAAGGTCTTTGTTGGTTTTGAGCCACTGTTGCCCCTTGGTAACACCTGGTTTATTGCCGACAACTGCAATCTTTTTCCCAGCCAAACGGTTCATGAGAGTTGACTTACCAGCGTTTGGAATTCCGATAATCATGGTCCGCAAGGTTTCGATCTTGATACCACGTTCTTTCTGGCGTGCAATCTTATCAGCCATGAGCTTTTTAGCAGCATCAGTAACAACTTTTACAGTTACTTGCTCTTTGGAGTTGATAGCCAGAGTTTGGATTCCCTGTGATTCAAAATACTGACGCCATTCTTTGGTCATTGCGGGGTCAGCAAGATCTGCCTTATTCAAAATCAAAAGCTTTGGTTTCTCACCCACAATCTTGGTTAACATAGGATTTTGACTAGATAAAGGTAGCCGAGCATCCACCAAAATCGTCACGAAATCAACAAACTTTAAATTCTCCTGAACTTGCCGCCGAGCCTTAGACATGTGACCCGGAAACCATTGAATAGTAGCCATAATATTTTCCCCTTCCGACTAAAAAAAACGTAGTAAAAACGTTTTCTTTCTTACTACCTATTCTATCATAAATGAGGAACTTTTGCACAGGCTTTGACCACAATAAATGACAAATAGTATGGGTGCGAAACATCCTTGATGCCAGTCAGGATTTACTTGACTTTTTTTGCTAACAGGTATATACTTAGTGTATACTAATTCGTGGAGGTAGAGCAATGAATACAGTAAAGACTCGGAAGGTAGGGAATTCTCTCACTGTGACCATTCCTAAAAATTTAGGTATGACAGAAGGTCAAGAAATGGTCGTCTACAAAGGGATTGACGGAGTCATTGTCTTAGCTCCAAAACTGAAAGATCCTTTTGATGGAATTACTGATTTGAGAATGACAAATGATTTTGAAGGGGTAAGGTCACTTGATAGCGAAATCTGACTATATTCCTGAAAAGCAGGATATCATTTGGCTGGACTTTGATCCATCAGTTGGTCGAGAAATCCAGAAACGGCGACCTGCCTTGGTTATTTCTAGGAGAGAATATGCCTTGCAAACTGGTTTTGTGGCTGTCTGTCCTATCACTCATGGCCAACATCGTTTGGCAGAAAAGGGCTTGCTTGTTCCTGTCTCATCAGATAAGGTAGATGGTGCTGTTAATCCATTTCAACTGTATACCTTTGATTTTCGGATGCGTAATGCTCAAAAAATAACAAGAATGGACACGCAGTGTTTTCAGAAAGTCGTCCAACTTTACCAGTACATCTTCGGAGATACATAAATCCTACCATGCATAGACAAGGTAGGATTTTTTCTATATGAGTAACCTATTTAAGAACGGGTGAAGGCAATTAAGGAGAATCCCTCTAATCCAGCTTTCTTGTGCTGATGATAGATGTTCCGCCTGAAGGCATTCTTTTAGAAAATCGCGGACTTGTTCTGGTGCAATTTCAAACTCAAAAGCTTTCATCTTGTAAAAAAAGTCGATGAGATGCTCAGATAAGTATTCATCTGAAAAGCGTACTTCTCCACTTTTTCGATATTCTAATAGGAGCCGAGAAAATCTGGATTTTTCATCAGGCAAATCCCGAAAATAGGAATTAAGAAGCCAAGTCTGCTTCTGCTTTCGTTCAATCGGATCTTGATTTGCAATCCGCTGATTCTTTTCCAACTCCTTTTGGTTTTGTTTAGCCTTGATAGCCCGTTCGTCTCTATTCTTACCAAAGAGAATTTTTTCCCATTTTCGTTCTTCTTGGGTCAAAGTTTCTGTAAAACCAAAGTAATCTTGATAGGCTCGTTCTGCAGGTCCCATGGCAAGAATGAGATTGTCAGCGTATTGCTTGGCGATTTTATCTCTTTTCTTGCGTTCTTTCTCCGCTTGAATCCGTAAATGCTGCTCGTAGTCAATTTTCTCCTTACCTAGTTTGACAAGGTAGAGTTGGTCATCGGTCTTACCAAGTAGAAAAGGTTTGATACACTTTTCCAGTACTTCTTCCATACGAGCCTTCTTCTTTGGCTCTGCCTTGGTCCAACTCCCTCCTTGAAAGACTTCTAAGAAAAGCTGGTAGTCTCTCTCAGGTGTGAATTGATTGCCACGATTGGCTTTGAAAACACCTTTTTCCCAAAACCATTTTAGAAGTCGTTCGTCAAAGTCGCTTTTATTAACCTTGATTTTTTCCTTTTTCTGAGCTTTTCTAGTTAGGTTTTCAACTTTTCTGAGTAGTTTTTCTTCCTCTTCCAGTTGCTGGTCTAAAGTCAGTCGATGAAAATGACGAACACAATCGCTGCCAATCGGAAAGAGGCGTTGGCCTGTAACTCCATTAAAGAGTTCGTAAGAGTATTTAATAGCATTTCCGCAGATACAATTACTGCGCCCAATACCATTAAAAATCAAGGAAACTTCATTCCATTCCTTGATAGCTTGATCCCAAGTATTTGCTTGCGAAGCTTGTAGAACTGTGTCATGCAGGGATTTTCTAACTGGAAGTGGCATGAGGTTTCCTTTCTAGATTATACTTTTACAACTTGAACCTCGTCTTTGCCAAGTAAGATCAAGTATTTTTCAATATTTTTAATCGAATAGGCTCGTGATAAAGCCTCTCCGTATAAGGCTAACTGACCACGATAGCGGTCTATGAGTTGACTTGGTTCATCGTAACGGTCTGTTTTGTAGTCGAAAAGAACGATACGATCCTTATAAAGAAGATAGCCATCCAAGATTCCACGAACAACAAAGTCTTCCTGACTCTTTTGGTCGCGTTTGAGCATGGAGAAAGGTTGCTCGCGATAGAGATGATTTGTATTGGCGAGAATTTCTTGACCGAGTGACGTATCAAAGAAGGCTAGGATTTTAGAAAGATTGATCTTTTGTCTAACAGCTGGACTAGTCTGAACTTGTTTGAGAGTTTCTGCCAGAGTGGCAAGTGTTGGTTGCTGACTAAGGTCAATTCTCTGCATGAGTTCGTGGGTAGCACTACCAATCTCAGCTCCAGTTACCTTTTCTTTAGTTGAAAAATCTGGTAAATCAAAGCTGATTTGCTTCTCCGGTGATTGAGTTTTGTTAGTAATTTCTACCCCTTCCATATCCATAACGGGTTCGTAGAATTTCTTGATTTGGCTTGGGGTTTGAACACTAGGAAGCTCAATAGCTGCGCGGTGAAGAGTATTATAAACTTCCACCTCTTTCAGCATTTCCAGAGCTTCTTTGATGTTTTCTGACTGGCGGTTGCTTGATTGAGAGCTATCTTGTAGAGGGCTCTTGTTTTCCAATTCTCCGATAGCTTCTCTAGTCAACTGGTCTTCACCAACAAAACGATAGCTAAAGTTGAGATTGTCCTTGGTAAATACTTTGCTGATAGCCCAGAGCCAATCTTGGAAATTTCTTGCTTGCAGTCTGGTATTGCTATCTAATTTTCCGTTAATTGCTGCTGGGTATTCCTTGGCTTCCAGCTTTTCACGAGAGCCCTTACCGACAAGATAAAGCTTTCTCTCGGCTCGCGTCATGGCAACATACAGCAGACGCATCTGCTCTGAATAGCTAGCCAGTTGCAGTTCTTTCTCATTCTGCGTATAAGTTAAGCTAGGAATAGAGAGTTTAATAGTTTTAGGGTAGTGTGCTTCCACCGCTCCTGTTTCCACCTTGGCAATGTATTTGACACCAAGCCCATTTTGACGGCTGAGAATGACGTCTGACATCGAGTCTTGCTTGTTGAAGTCCTGATCCATATTGAGGATAAAGACATAAGGAAACTCCAGTCCTTTGCTCTTGTGAATGGTCATGAGTTCCACGGCATCTTTAGGCGGTGCGACGGCTACGCTTGCGAGATCGTGCTGGGCTTCTAGGACTTGGTCAATCATACGTATAAAACGCGACAAACCCTTGAAATTGCTCTTTTCAAACTGGTCAGCTCGTAGAGCTAGGGCATAGAGATTAGCTTGTCTAGCTGGTCCGTTTGGCAAGGCTCCAACATAGTCATAATAAAAACGGTCATTATAAATCTTCCAAATCAAGTCATAGAGAGAGTGGGTTTTGGCATACAAGCGCCAAGAATCCAAGATATCCATGAACTGACTTAATTTTTCCGCTAGAGCTTTATGAATCAGGTTTCTCTGATTTGTTGCTTGTTTTTGAGCATTGACCAGTTTCTCAAAAAGATTCTCTTGCACCTTATCTTCTGCTTTCTGAAGGGACAAGCGTGCCAACTCGTCCTCATCAAAGCTAAACATAGGGGACTTCATCAGGGCAACCAAGGCATAGTCTTGCAGGGGATTGTGAATGACACGAAGGGTGTCTAGCATGACTTGTACTTCTAGGGATTGGAGATAATTGTTTTGCTCACCGTCGGTTTTGACAGGTATCCCGTACTCAGACAGGGCAAGAAGAATCTGGTCATTACGACTGCGGCTGGAAGTCAAAAGGGCTATTTCTTTAAAGGCAACACCTTTTTCCTGATGAAGCTTCAGGATTTCCTTGAGGACCAGGCGCATTTCACCAGTTAGTTTCGTATCTGTTTGGCTCTCTTCCTCCTTTTGTTCGCTGTCGTCCTTATCGTAGAGGAGAAATTCTGCCTTGTTGTCTGAATTAGGAGTCAGTTTGGTATTGGCAAAAACAAGCTGGTGCATGCTATCATAGTTGATTTCGCCGACCTCTTGGTCCATAAGGCGTGCAAAAACATCATTGGTTGCAGACAGCACTTCTGAACTGCTACGGAAATTTTCCTTGAGGAGAATCAACTTGTCTTCTTGAGGATTTTGCGCATAGCGTTGAAATTTTTCATTAAAAATCTGTGGATCTGCCTGACGGAAACGGTAGATGGACTGCTTGATATCTCCCACCATAAAGCGATTGTGACCATTCGACAGCAATTCCAGCATCCGCTCTTGAATGTGGTTGGTATCCTGATACTCATCGACCATGACTTCGTGGAATCGTTCCTGATAAGCCTCGCAGACTTGTGGGAAATTCTCTAAAATCTCAATAGTGTAATGACTGATATCAGCAAATTCAAAAGCATTTTCCTGGCGTTTACGTTCACGATAAGCCTCCACAAAATCACTCATAAAGGTTTGGAAGGTTTTAGCTAGAGCCCAGGTGTCTTCATGATAACGCTCTTGATAGTCGAGAATGGTTATCTGATCTGACAGTTGCCCTAGTTTAGCAAACTGGGCCTTTCTCTCATCGTTATAGGCATCAGCCAGTGGTTTCAAATCGGCCTTACGACTAGAATTAGCTAGAGCTCGACCATTTTTCTCTTTCGAGATGGCAACAACACGCGCAAGCACTGCTTGATAAGCCTGGCTATCGGACTCCTGATTTAAGGAGCTAATTTCATCCAGAACCAGCTGCACATTTTCTAAATAGGCAGCTTTGGGAAACTCCTTGGCATCGTTATCCAGATGATAACGGAAGAAACTTTCCAAGTCCCAAAGCTCCTGCTTGATTTGCTCGGTTTGTTTGTCTTTCTCATTTGCAAAGTCAGCTTCTTCAAACCCTTTGAGAAAAGACTCGTTCAACCATTTTTGGGGACTGCTAGTGGATTGGAGAAAATCATAGATTTTGTAGACTTGTTGGCGCAGACCTCGTTCATCCTTGCCACGCCCAGCAAAGTTCTTCACCAAGCTACTAAATTTCTCTTTATTCTCACCTTGGTAATGATCTTCAAAAACCTGATGAAAAACTTCGTTTTTTAAGAGTAACTGTTCACTTTCATTTTGTAGAATACGGAAGTTCGGTGCAATATCAATCAAATAGCCATGTTTTCCGAGGAATTTTTGTGTGAAGGAGTCCATGGTTCCGATGGCAGCGTTTGGCAGGTCTGCCAACTGGCGTCCCAAGTGTTGTTTGAGAGCGACATCATCGGTTTCTTGGATTTGTTGGCTGATTTTTTTCTCCAAACGTTCCTTGAGTTCAGTAGCAGCCTTGACGGTAAAGGTCGAGATAAAGAGTTGAGAAATTTCGACACCACGCGCTAACTGATCCAGAATACGCTCTGCCATGACAAAGGTTTTCCCTGAACCAGCAGACGCTGAGACTAGGATATTTTGCCCAGCAGTATAAATGGCTTCGATTTGCTCGGCAGTTTTCTTTTGTTCCTTGCTCGAACTCGCTTCTGCTTCTTGCAATTTTTGAATTTCTTCCTCAGTTAAAAAGGAAATAGGCTTCATCGATTCAACTCCTCTCTCATTTTTTCAAACCAAGCTTGCTTGAGTTTTTCTCCGACCAGTCGTTTGCCATCAGCTAGCTCTAACTTCTCTAGAAAACGAGCTTGACCTAGATGGTAGTTTGCTTCAAAGCCAGTAATAGCCTGATGTTGTTGAACGTATGGGGCAATACTTCTGCCATTCTCTGTGTATGGATTGATGGCGAACTGACCTTGTAAAATCTTCTCAGCTGCCTTCTTGTAAAGATGGGCATTGTAGTCCAATAAGAGCTGGAATTCCTCATCTGTCAGCTGATTGGCCTTGTTTTTGTTGTAAAATTCGCCCAAGTGACTGCTTTCTTTTTCTAAAAAGAGTCCTTGGTATTTCATTGACTTGCTAGCTTCAGCTACTGCTCCAGCCAAACTTTTAACAGCTAATAAAGATTGGACAGGCTCAGCCATTTCCAAGTACATAGCGCCGAAAAAGTTCTGCTCCCCTTCACTTTTTAGGGCAGCAAGATAGGTAGGCAGTTGGGAATTAAGCCCATTAAAGAAATGAGGAAACTGGAATTGGGTCAAACTAGACTTATAGTCCACCACTCCTAGTGCTCCATCAGCTTTCAAACGGTCGATTCGGTCAACCTTGCCTCGCACATGGACACTCCGACCATTATCCAATTGAATAAAGGCCTGATCTTTGCCGCCAAATGTTGCTTCCTCTTGAATGGTTTCAATGGCTGGATTATGACGAAGGATGTGCCCAGTAGTCCGAGCGACATCAAGCAGAATTTCCTTGGTAAATTGAGCTTCCAAACTTTCCTGATAAATAGCCTCAAATTCGCGTTCTTGACTAGTTTCCTTGATGGCTTGCTCCAAACGCTGGTCAAAGGAATTTTCAGCAGGTAGTTTCAAGGCACGTTCAAAAATACGATGCAAGAAATTCCCATGACTGCGAGCATCCGGACGAAGGCGCAATTCCTCCTGCAAGCCTAAGACATAACGGAGGAAATAACTATATTCATTGCGGTAAAACTCCGTCAAACCAGAGGTAGACAGGTAAAACTCCTTGTCAGCTGGATAGAGTGCCTGCAAGGTCTCTTTCTCTAATGGTTTGCTGCTTGGGCTAGTTGGGAGTGCTGGATTTGTAAGACCTTTTTGATCTAGTTTTTTCCCCATGACACGAGCCAAAACCTTGACAAAGGTCAAATCTTGCTCAGTATTACTTGTCTCACCCTGCTGATGATAGGCAACTAAGCTAGACAAGAGACTGTGATAAGACCCCATATCATCCTTAGTCAGACTTTTTTGATGAATCTTCTTCTCTATCCGGCTAAATCCAAAACTCACCAGTTCCTGAAGATAGGCCGATTCCTTGCTCTCATTTTCATTGAGAAGACTTGGAGTGGATAACACCAACTGCTTACGGGCAGCATTGACTAAGGAAAGCATGGTATAGCGATTTTTCTTGAGATTTTCACTACTTGCAATCAGTAATTGCGCTCCCTCTTCAGTCGCTTGGTTTAGGCTTTGTCTTTCTTCGTCTGTTAACAGACTGGTGTTTTGCGCAATTTTTGGTAAATGATCCTGAGTCAGCCCAATGGCGTAGACAAAGTCAGCGGTCAGAGGTGCAATCAGATCGTAACTCTGCACCAGAACGGTGTCCACTGTCGCTGGAATGGTGCGATACTGGGACAAACTCATTCCAGAGTGTAGCAAGGATAGGAAATCCTCTAGACTAACCTGTGTACCAGCGAAAACGGTCGCAAATTGTTCTAAAACATGGCAGAAGGCTTTCCAAACTTCAGCTTGTCTTTCCTGTTCTAGAGTTTCCATAGTAGCTGTCAATTCTTGCATCTGCTTGCTTAAAGCAGCATTTTTTAGAAAAGTATTCCACTTTTGCAAGAGATTTTCAGTCTTTTGCTTCCGACTGGCAAATAAGGTTTCAAGTGGCGCCAAAACGCACAGACGAAGAGCATTTAAACGCTCTAAATCAAATTTTCCATGGTGGGATTTAGTAAAGGTCTGCTGAAAAGCTGGCAAGCCATTGATGCCAAGATAGCGGAGATATTGCTCAAAAGCATCAATATCCGCTTGACTAAGGTCAGTATACAGACCAGTTCTGAGGAGATTAATCAAATCCTCCTGACGAAAACGGTAGCGTTTCAAACGCAAAATAGATTCGACATACTGAGTCAAAGGGTGGTGAGCCATGGATTCACTTCTACCAAGATAGAATGGTATCTGGTACTGGTCAAAAATAGTTTTCAATGATAGCTGGTAAGAAGCTACATCCCCTAAGAGAATACGGAAATTCTTGTAACTCAGATCTGGATTGTCATGTAATTTCTGACGAATAGCGCGAGCCACCAGCTCCAACTCCTCTTTTTGCGTCAAACAAGACCAGATTTGCAGGTTTTCACTGTCCTTCTCATCTACATCTAAAGCAAGTTCTGAAAAATCATAAGAAGATTCCAGCAAACGAGAGGCCTTGTCAAAACTATCCATTTTCTCATGTGTCTGAGAACGATCCTGAGCAGGTGTTTGGCATTTTGCCCCCAAATGATGAAGAAATTCCACACTGGCTTGGTAGAGATTCCCTTCAGTGAACGGACTGATATAGCCTTTCTTGCTTGCATAAGCACCAATGACAATCTCGACACCTTTGCGATGGAGTAGATCCACTACATGCTCTTCCTCGGCAGAAAAACGGGTAAAGCCATCAATAACCAAGGCAATCTGACTAAAATCACTACTTACCTTGTCATTCTCAATAGCCTCAATCAATTGAGACAACTGACTCTCCTGAGCCAACTGACCTTGATTGAGATAGGCTGTTACTTTCTCAAAAATCAAGAGTAAGTCTGCTCGCTTATCCTCATCCGTCAAACTTTCCAAGTCCAAAAAGCTCATCTGAGCAGTCGTCATCTCATGATAAAGTTCAACCAACTGCTGGATAAATTGAGGATCCTGCTTAATTGCACCATAAACACGTAAGTCCTTGGGATCGAGTTCGGCAAGACATTTATAAAAAGCCATCCCAAGCCCGATGTCATCTAAACTCGTCTTAGTTGGCAAATCATTCAAGACTAAGTAACGAGCCATCTGAGCAAAACGCGTGACGGTAATCGCAAAAGAAGCCTGCTGGGACAAGCATTCCAGCACGGCGCGTTCCTTTTCAAATGAAAGAGAGTTGGGGGCGATGTAGAAAACCCGCTTGCCAGCAGCAACTAGCTCTTCTGCCTCTCTCGTTAAAATTTCAGTCAAAGAAGTCCGAATATCAGTATAAAGTAATTTCATCTCAGCCTCGTTTGGTTTATCAAAGTTTCTTACTCTATTATAGCAAAGTTCGCTTCACACTCCAAATCCAAAATTCTAGTTGTCAATCATTTAATTAGCAAATCAATCATGCTTCATCATCCACTTTCATATGCTGAAAGATATAGAGGAAAAAGTCTTTGGAAACTTCAAAATGTCCATAACGAAGTCGAGAAGTATAGTCTTTCCATTCAGGATGTTGTCTGGCTATTTCTATGAAGCAATCTTTGACTGGTAGATAATACTCGACATTTCGTCTAAAGGGAAAGAATCCTTCAAACTGCTCTACTTGATAGGCTTTGTCATCTATAATTTTACCTACGGCCACAAAAGCCTGTAACTTATCTTGACTGTTCATATCGTATTTCGGACTATAGTATAAAAGATAGTCACCTTTTTTCATACGGTTTAAGGGGCCGCCCTTTCCATGACAGACCTGACAAAAATTTCCTTCAACTCCTCTTAAAATATGGTTCTTTGAAACAACTCCGACCCAATATCTAGGCATTTTTATCCTCCAACTCTACTAACATGCGATTAAAACTTTCTCTATCTTCAGAAAGTTTATCAAAAAATTCTTCATCAACCCCTTCTACTAAAGGTAAAGCTTGATTGACCTTCTCCGCGCCAGAATTCGTCACTGAGACAAATTTTGCCCGACTATCCTTTGGGTGTTGATCGCGTCTAATGTAGTCTTTCTTCTCCAGTAGTCTAACAATCTGGGAAACCGTCATGACATCCATACCGGTGAACCGAGCAATATCAACTTGCGTTACATATTCCTCTCTATTAGACAGAAACAAGAGCGAGGTTAAAACGATAAATTGAGGCAAAGTGAGACCAACTGATTTCAAGACTCTTTTTAAGTTGCTTTCCCACTTGTTGTAGACTTTGATGAACAGAAGACCTGTAGACTCTGTTTCATCGTTTTTATAAATTGAATTAAATTGATACTTTGACATTATTTCTCCTTAAATATTAAGTATACATATTATAAATGAATTTATTTTGTTTTTCAAGAAAAGGAAAGTCAAATGTTACAATTCTGTCAGACATTTCACAGTCTATATGCTATAATAAAAGCAAAACACCTAGAAAAGGAAGTCTTATGATTAAACTACTAGCCTTGGATATGGACGGAACCCTCCTCAATGAAGCCAAGGAAATCCCACAAGCCCACATTACTGCTATTCACCAAGCCATTGAAAAAGGTGTCAAACTGGTTCTCTGTACAGGTCGCCCGCTTTTCGGTGTTCTTCCTTACTACAAAAAACTGGGACTGGACCTTCAGAATGAGTATGTCATCGTCAATAACGGTTGTTCAACCCATCAGACCAGTGACTGGAGTCTAGTGGACTGGCAAGAACTCAGTCCAGCTGACATTGAATACCTTTATGACCTAGCAGAAAAAAGCGACGTCCAGTTAACTCTTTTTGATGAGAAACATTATTTTGTTCTCGGTGGCAAGCCTAATGAAATTGTTCAAAATGATGCCAAGCTCGTCTTTTCAGACCTGACTGAAATCTCCCTTGAGGAAGCCACCAGTGGTAAATATCGGATGTTCCAAGGAATGTTTTTAGGAACAAAAGAGCAAACAGACGATTTTGAGCAACGGTTTGCTGAGGAACTCTGTCAACGATTTAGCGGTGTTCGTTCGCAGCCTGTCATTTACGAAGCAATGCCACTTGGAACAACAAAGGCTACTGCTCTTTCTCGACTAGCAGAGATTTTGAAGATCGAGCCCTCAGACATTATGGCCATGGGCGATGCCAATAACGATATCGAAATGCTTCAGTTTGCAGGGCTTGGCATTGCTATGGGAAATGCCAGCGACCATGTCAAATCCCTTGCTAATGACGTTACAGCCAGTAATGAAGAAGACGGTGTTGCTCGCGCGATTGAGAAGTATATTTTATAGTAAAAAAGCCCAGTTTATGTCAACTGGGTTTTGTTTCTTTTAAGAATTACAAAACTTTAGAAACTCTTTAGAATTACTTGATGTTTCTTTGATTTCTATACCTTATACTAAAGTTAGAAAAATAAATCAAAAGGAGAAAATCATGAAAACAGTACTCGAAATTCATGGACTGACCAAACAATTCGGCCAACAAGCTATTCTTCAAGATCTTAGTCTAACCATAAAAGAGGGAGATATTTATGGTCTAATAGGAAAAAATGGAGCAGGTAAAACTACTCTTATCAAAATCATTACACAACTACTGTTTGCGGATAAAGGAACTGTTTCCCTCTTTTCTAGTCAATCGGAAAATGAGTGGACCAAGGCTTTATCTCGAGTAGGTTCGGTTATCGAATCACCTGTAGCTCATAATCACTTAACAGCATACCAGAATCTGAAATATTATTGTATGATCCGTCATATTCCAAATGCTGATAAAGTCATTCGAGAAACACTGGATTATGTAGGTTTGTCTGATACAGGTAAGAAAGTCTTTCGTGATTTCTCACTAGGAATGAAACAAAGACTTGGCATCGCCATTGCCCTCCTATCCAAACCCGACTTCCTGATTCTTGATGAACCCATTAACGGTCTCGACCCAATTGGGATCAAAGAATTTCGCCTCATGATCCAGCGACTCAATCAAGAAAAAGGCATAACTATCCTCATCTCTAGCCATATCTTGTCAGAACTCTATCTCTTAGCTAATCGCTTTGGTATTCTGGATCAAGGTAAGATTATCCGTGAAATTAGTAAAGCTGAGTTTGAAACACTGAGTGAGGATTATATTGTGCTTAAAACAAGCGACAAAGAAAGAGCTTGTCAGGTATTGAAAGAACAAATCCAACTCCAGTTTAAGGTTGTAAACCCTGAAAATGAAATCCATATCTTTGGTAATGAACAAGATGTCAAACAGATTCTTAAGAAACTAACTTTGGCCGATGTTGCTATTGATGAGATATACTTTGCCCGTCAAAACCTAGAAGAATACTTCACACAATTGGTAGAATAGGAGAAAAATCATGATACATACCATTCAAGCAGATTTTTACCGTCTTTTCCGCTCCAAAGGATTCTGGATTACAGAATTCATTCTCTTTGTACTTATGTTACTGGGTGCTACTATTGGCGCTACAGGGCATCTAATGTCAGTTCAGGCAGCACCACCTGAGCTTCCTACCCATGGTTGGAATGGGATAGAAGCTCTAATCAACGCGTCAAATAACGGCTCAAACCTCGTTTTCCTCTGTATTATTCTAGCATGTCTCGTTCTCGGAGTTGATCTAATCGGCAAGCTTTATAAAAATAGTTTGACTGTTGGTGTTTCTCGTACAGAGTTTTTCCTTGCTAAATCCTTTGTACTAGCAAGCATCGCTCTCTTGCAACTCATCGCCAGCCTTGTGATTGCTTTTGTTCCCTCAACCCTACTAAACGGACTTGGTACAATGCCTGATGGTTTTGTTACTAATCTCCTCTTGACGATTTCCCTTCAATTTCTCTGCCTTCTCGCTTGGCTTTCGATTGTTTCCTTTATTCTCTACCTAACTCATTCTTATCTTGCCGTATTTATTGGTTATCTGATTAGCTCTATCATCCTTTCTATGCCAATGCTTGTTTTCCCAGACATTGAAATTCTACGATATTTAATTCTAGATTTTGCCTATGCTATGACTAGTAATAGTCAAGCTATTCTCTATACCATCACGATTTGCGTAACGGTCATACTTTTCTTCTCTTTCAGTGGACTGACTGTTTTCAAGAAGAAAAGCTTATAAAAAGGACCTCCTCTAAACTTATAGAGGAGGTTTCTTCTGTTAAAAATAAATAAAGACTGAAAACCATTCTCCATCAGTGGCTAGTTTCATATCCGCTCCAAGAAGATGAACTAATTCCTCAGTAATATAGAGACCTAAACCAGAGGATTCTTCAGTATCCGACATATTTTCAGAATAAAAACGATTGCTGAGATTGTCTATATTCTTGATAGATTTTTTGACTAGGTTATCAATTTTCAAAACAAGGCTATTGTCTTCCTTTTTCAAAGAAAGTCGAGCCTTCTCCTTGCCGTGCTTGAGAACATTTCCAAGAAGGTTTTGTATAATTCGATCAAGCAAGTCCTCATCAGTCGTCGTTTTCAATCCTGGTTCAACATTAAAATCAAGAATAATCTGTGAAGATTGAAAAACGTCGTAATAGGCTAAAGTCTTTTTCGTTATAAAAGTTGATAAATCAAGTTCTTCCAGTTTCGGTTTGATTGCTCCTTCCATCAAATGACGGTATTCAAGGAGGGCCTCCAACCGTTTGGAAACCAAATCCTGATGATGGGCTATTTTATTTAAGGTTTCTGAACTATTATCGGGGTGTTTTATTAGTTGCTGGGTATATCCTGAAGCGATTGTCAAAGGTGTCCGAATATCATGAGCAATGTTACTGATTGCCATATCTAAGGTGTGTTTTTCACGCTTCATGATTAGCTGATTTTGCTCCACTTCTTGAAATAGATTCTCAATTTGGTTATGTAGACGCAAAATGGTCTTTGAAAAGAAATTTACACCGATCCTCTTCATGCTACCAGAGCGAATCTTTTCTTCAATTTGTTTGCTTAAATCTCTAATTGCTATATGATAGCGAATCAAAGAAATCGCCAAAATGATGTTAATGAGGAGCAATATAGATATCAAAATATACATCATTGCTTGTCTCCTTTTAATCGAACACCAACTCCCCAAATGGTTTCGATGTACTCGTGATTTGGATCCAGTTGATGTAGTTTCTTACGAAGATTGCTTAGATGAGTGTTGAGCGTATTATCTCCAGGCAGGTAACTTTCTTCCCAAATCAATTCATAGAGTTCTTCCTTGGTGAAAATCTTTTTAGGATGCTGGAGCAAGATTTGGAGAATCTGACACTCTTTCTTTGCAAGGCGAATGGTTTCAGTTGCGTTACTTATTTCAAAACTATCCGCATCGAACTGGATATTTTTAAAGTTTTGTACGAAGTTATCAATTTCTCTTCGATCTCCTGACTGATGTTCACCACTTTGGCGTAATTGCACGGTGACTCTGGCAAAGACTTCATCCAAATCAAAAGGTTTTACTACATAATCATTGGCACCGTCTAGTAGATATTGGCTGATGAGCTTTTTATCACCTAAAGCAGTAAGCATGATGACCGGAGTCTGACTCGTTTGTCGAATAGCTTGCAAGACTTGGTCACCATTTTTCCCAGGGAGCATGATATCTAGCAGAACGAGATCAATGCCACCTTTGTCAAATTGCATTATACCTTCTGTCCCAGAAAATGCTTGAATCACCTCGTGTTCCTCTGCAAGAAGGGTTCTTAAGATTTCCTGGATTTCATTATTATCTTCAACTACAAGTATGTTCGCCATAAACCTCGTCCTTTCTAAAACTATTATAACATGTTTTGTTGGGAATTCCAGATACAGAAAAGCTCCTCTCACATTTTAAGCAAGAAGGAGCTAATGAGTATTGAATCTACTTAACCAAATAAGCAATCAAGGTTATAATCCATAGATGAGCTGGGTAGAAAATATAAAAGAAATATTTACTCCAACTGGTTTCTTTTCCTCGGTGTCCATTATACAAGGCCATAAAAGGAAATACGGTGACAAAGAGCCAGTCAGAATTGTAAAGCATCATTTCCATTGTTTGGGGCCAAGTGTCGTAAATTTGGATGGAAGTCACTAACAAGAAGGCCCACAGAAAGGCATAGAGGAGATTTCGCAAGCCCTTGCGATTTCGACAAGAGTAACTAATCAAGAGAAATGGTAGCATGGTGATGCCACCCTCAGTAAAAAGACACCCGAAAATCAAGAGCCCAGCAAGCCCAATCCGACGCCACAACTTCTCTTTTTTATCCAGCTCTTTTCTGGGAAAACCAATCCAAAGCATGGTAACACCGATGGCCAAAGTAAAGAAAATATTATTAGTAACCATTACACCCTTAGAGGAAAATAGGGTATTGAGTAGGCTATTTCCAGCAAACATAATAAGAGCCCAACTCCAGAGACGGATGAGGTAGTTTTTCAAATTTCGAGTATGGATAAAACCTTCCATAGCCATATAGGCAAACCAAACTCCCACACAACGGGTCAAGGCGTGAAAGATACCTTCCCACAAAGGAGAAACGATTCCGGTAATATGCGGAATATGGTCTAGAACCATTACTGCCGCCATCAGATACTTCAACTGTGTCGCATTCCATTTTTTCATAATAAACCTCTTTCTTTTTGATCTACATAGAGTATAGCATACATTTCTACGCATAATCGTACACCCATCTTACATTTAAAAAGCCTATCTTACATTTTTGTAAGACAGGCGTGAATATCAAAAATTTATTATGAAATTTATCTTCTAGTCGGTAATCCGTTGGTACATTTCGGGTCTTCTATCACGAAACAGTCCCCAGTTGAGGCGTTCGCTTGCTCCCTTATCAAGGTCATAAGTGGCTAACAGAACAGCTTCACCTTGTCTTTCAGCTTGCTCTAGAATAGCTCCTGTTTCATCTGTCATAAAGGAGGAACCGTAGAAGTCAAGACTGGAACTTTGTCCACCATTTTCCTCACTAGGAGTGACTTCTTCCAAACCGTAACGATTGACTGCAATGACTGGGACAATATTAGCTGCTGCGTGCCCTTGCATAGTACGTTGCCAGTGACCACAACTGTCTGTATCCAAAATTGGTTCTGAACCGATTGCTGTTGGATAAAAGAGTAACTCTGCTCCATTTAATGCAAGACATCTCGCTGTTTCAGGGAACCATTGATCCCAACAGATACCAATACCAATCTTGGCATAGCGAGTATCCCAGATCTTGAAACCAGTGTTGCCAGGAGTGAAATAAAACTTTTCTTGATAATAATGATCATCTGGTATGTGGGTCTTCCGATAAACGCCCAGCACTTCTCCATCAGCATCAATAACGGCGATAGAGTTATACAAGACATTGCCATCTTTTTCATAGAAACTGATTGGTAAAACAACTTCTAGTTCCTTAGCAATCGATTTAAAATGCTGAATGGCTATATTTTCTGTCACCGACTGGGCATACTGATAATAGTCATACTGACGTTCCTGACAAAAATAAGGACGTTCAAACAACTCCGGCAAGAGAATGATTTGTGCGCCTTGTTTTGCAGCTTGGCGAACTAAACGTTCCGCTGTTTGGATATTCGTTGCCACATCCTTAGCGCATTGCATCTGAATGGCTGCAACTCTTACATTTCTCATCTTTTTCTCCTATTCTGGGATTTGTTGGGTGATACAGTGGATATTGCCACCACCTAAAAGAATATCTCTGGCTGGTATTCCTACAACTTTTCGGTCTGGGAAACACTTGCTGAGAATATCTAGGGCTACTTGGTCGTTAACATCCTCAAACTGTGGAACTAAGACAGCCTTGTTGGCAATATAGAAATTGACATAGGAAGCTGCAAGACGCTCGCCCTCATAACGCTCCTCTTCCCCATATTCATAGGTATAACCTGGTAAATCCTCCTTAGTGACAACCTGACGAATAGCTGGAATAGGAAGCTTATGAATAGTGAAAGTGCGACCTTTTGCATCCGTTTCCTTTTCTAAAATCTCAAGGTCGGCTGCAGACATAGCATACTGAGGATCGCTTTTATCGTCTGTCCAAGCTAGAACAAGCTCTGCAGGACCAACGAAGGCTGCTACATTATCAACGTGCTCGTTTGTCTCATCTTGATAAATACCATAGGGAAGCCAGATAACTTCTTCAGCGCCAAGGCTCTCTAATAAGGTGTTTTCGATTTCTTCTTTACTGAGATGAGGATTGCGACCAGCACTTAGTACGCAACTTTCAGTCACAAGAATGGTTCCTTGACCATCGCTGTGTATCGCTCCGCCTTCCAGTACAAAAGGTTTAGCATCATAAACAGGCATTTCCAAAGCATCAGCAAAACGACTAGCTACTTGGTCATCATCTTCATAATCTTGATAAAGACCATCCACGGCCCCACCCCAAGCATTGAAAGACCAGTCTACTGCCAACTTTTCTCTTTTATCATTGATGAGAATGGTCGGACCTGTATCACGCGCCCAGGCATCATTTGTCGGAATATCTAGATAAACAACCTTGTCTTCAAGGTAGGATTGGGCTTCAGATAGATGGTCCTGTTCCACCAAAAGATAAACCCTTTCCCCTTCTGCTATGGTCTTGATAATTTGGCTAAATGCTCTTTTAGCAGCTTTTCCTTGAAAGGGCCATGAACCTGGTCGAGTCGGCCATATCATGAGGGTTCCATGATGAGGTTCGTACTCTGCTGGCATACGATAGCCTGCTTTTTTCGGAGTTTCTATCATGATAATCTCCCTTTAAAGTCTTGATAGCCGAAGGCTTTGACTAAGCTGCAGTCACCTTGCTCGTCCATGAGATAGAGACTTGGCAATCCAATACCATTAAAGGTATTATTTTTGACAAAGGAGTAAATAGCCATGTCTTCGAAATAAAGTCTATCACCGATTTGGACTGGATTTTCAAAGCTGTAATCACCAATTACATCGCCCGTCAGACAGGTATTAGAAGAAAGTCTGTAGGTATGGGCTTTTTCCTGTGCCTCAAAGCCATTTCTCAAAGGTGGTCGATAGGGCATCTCAAGTACATCTGGCATATGGCAGGTCGCGGAGGCATCTAAAACTAAGATCTCCATACCATTTTCGACAATATCCAATACTTCAGTTGCTAGATAACCCGCATTGAGTGCAATGGCTTCACCCGGCTCGATATAAACTTCAAGATTGTAAGTTTCTCGGATACGCTTAATTTCAGAAATCAGCAAATCCACATCGTAATCTTCTCTTGTGATGTGGTGTCCACCACCCATATTGAGCCATTTCACCTCATGTAAATAAGGACCAAACTGCGCTTCTACTGCTTTCAAAGTTGTCTCTAAGTCATCTGAACCTTGCTCGCAAAGGGTATGAAAATGAAGTCCGTCCACTAAATCCAACAAATCACTAGGAATTTTATCAAGTGTTACACCAAAACGAGAACCTGGTGCGCAAGGGTCATAGAGCGCGTGATCTCCTTGAGTTGAACACTGAGGATTAATACGCAAACCGACACTGATACCAGCCGCTCGACAACGAGGACTATATTTTCGTAGTTGTCTCTCTGAGTTAAAAACAATATGATCAGATATTTGCAGTAGCTCTTCCATATCTGATTCCTTGAAAGCAGGTGCAAAGACATGGACTTCACCAGGAAATTCTTCCCTTGCCAATTTGGCCTCATAGAGTCCACTAGCTGTCGTACCAGATAGATACTGGCTAATCAAGGGATAGGTTTTGTATAGAGAATATGCTTTCTGGGCAAGCAAAACCTTGCAACCGGCCTCTTCTTGTACATATTGTAAAATGCGACAGTTGTCTTTTAACTTTGCCAAGTCAATGACGTAAGCTGGTGTGGATACTTGTTCTAGTTTCATTAGTCCACCATTTGCGGATTTTCAACCACAACCCATGGCAATCCGTACTCATTCAAAGCTTCCATGAATGGATCTGGATCCAACTCTTCAAGGTTGTAAACTCCAGGTTGTTTCCAAGTTCCGTTCATAACCAATTTTGTCCCAATCATAGCTGGAACTCCTGTTGTGTAAGAAATGGCTTGAGAACCAACTTCGGCGTAACATTCCTGATGGTCGCAAACATTGTAGATATAGATGGTCTTTTCAACACCGTCTTTGACACCTGTAAAGATACAACCGATATTGGTTTTTCCAACTGTACGTGGGCCAAGGCTTGCAGGGTCTGGAAGCAAGGCTTTTAAGAATTGAATCGGAACGATGTCTTGGCCGTTGAAGTTAATAGCATCTGTACGAAGGAGTCCGACATTTTCTAAGCATTTCATGTGCGTTAGATAAGATTGACCAAAAGTCATAAAGAAACGAATGCGTTTGACACCTGGAATGTTTTTGGCCAATGATTCGATTTCTTCATGGTGAAGGAGATACATGTCTTTTTGTCCAACTTGAGGGAAATCATACTCACGCTTGATAGACATAGCTTCGACTTCGACCCATTTTCCATCTTCCCAGTAAGAACCTGGCGCAGAAACCTCACGGAGATTGATTTCTGGGTTAAAGTTTGTTGCAAATGGATAACCGTGGTCTCCACCATTACAGTCTAGAATGTCGATATAGTGGATTTCATCAAAATAGTGTTTGAGGGCATATGCTGAAAAGACACTGGTCACACCTGGGTCAAACCCAGAACCAAGAAGAGCAGTCAAGCCAGCTTCTTTGAATTTCTCCTGATATGCCCATTGCCATGAGTAGTCAAAGTAAGCTGTAAAACCAAGTTCCTTGCAGCGTTTTTCATAAATGGCACGCCATTCTGGGTCTTCTGTGTCCTCAGCCTCATAGTTGGCGGTATCGATATAGTGGACACCTGTTGCCAAGCAAGCATCCATAATTGTTAAATCTTGATATGGTAAAGCTACGTTCAAAACAGCTTCTGGTTTGTAGCTTTCAATCAAATCAATCACTTCTTCAACCTTGTCAGCGTCAAGGGCTGCTGTCTCAATCTTTGTACTTGTTTTGCCTTCTAGTTTAGCCTTCAAGTCATCACATTTTGACTTGGTACGGCTAGCAATCATAATCTCTGTAAAGGTTTCGCTATCTTGGCAAATCTTTGAAATAGCAACTTGGGCAACGCCCCCACATCCAATAACTAATAAACGACTCATTTTTTTCCTTCCTCTTCTTCTAAAATGTCTTCTACATACTTGGGCAACATAAAGGCTCCCACGTGTAAGTTTGCAGTGTAGTATTCTGTGAAAAGCTGGCGTTTTTTCCAGCCTTCCTTGTCAAAATCTTTGACAGGGTGGTATTTTTTCGATGCAAATCCAAACAACCAATAGCCAGCTGGGCTAGTTGGAATATGGGCCTGATAGACCCGGCTGATTGGAAAGGCTTGATTGACCTTGCGGTGCATGCTTCGGCAAGCTGACTCATCTTCGTCAAAGAAAGGACTACCATGCTGATAGATCATGATTCCGTCTTCTTTCAAAGCTCTGTAACTGTTTCCGTAAAATTCCTTGGTAAAGAGCCCTTCCGTATGTCCGAATGGATCTGTCGCATCGTTGATGATAATATCGTAGTCATCTTCACAATTTCGCAAAAAACGAAGCCCATTTTGGTAGTAAATGGTAACACGAGGATCATCTAGCCCTGCAGCAAAATCTGGGAAATACTCACGACAGACTTCAACCAGCATCTCATCCGGTTCCACAATATCGATTTGCTCCAGTTCAGGATAAAGAGTTAATACTTGGGCAACACCACCGTCACCACCCCCAATAACCAAGACTTTCTTTGGATTGGGATGAACAGCCATGGGGACGTGGACCGTCATTTCATTGTAGACAAAATCATCCGCATCTGAAAACAAGACATGCCCATTTAAAATCAGTATTTTCCCAAAAGCTGGCGTATCCAAGACTTCGATATCCTGCCATTCACTTTTACCAGCGTAGAGTTGCTTGGCTGTTCTCAAGGACAATTTCACATCTGGAGTATGAACTTCAGAAAACCATAAATCCATCTAGTTCTCCTTTCTCTTAATGACGTTGATGTGATTGACCTCTGGATCTTCCGTCCCTTGGAGGGAGCAACCACGTTCCTTTGCAAATTGGATATAGTCTACAATTTCTCGTGTAATTCGTTCACCTGGAGCCAAGATAGGAATTCCTGGAGGATAGCACATGACAAATTCTCCGCAGACCTGTCCAACAGACTCATCTAAGGTCAAACTTCTTCTCTCTGAATAGAAGGCTTCTTGTGGAGACAGCACTAACTCGGGCTGAATATATTCTCCAGCTATCAAGTCCTTCCCATCTCGTGAGTAAAGTCTCTTAATATCAGCCAAAGCACCAACCAAACGCTCGATGTCTTGGATACGGTCACCAATCGAAATATAGGCTAAAATATTGCCGATATCCCCAAACTCAATCTGAATATCATATTCGTCTCGCAGGAGGTCATAAACTTCGATACCTGTTAGCCCAATTCCCTGAGTGTAAACGGACAGCTTGGTCACGTCAAAATCACAGACCGACACACCGTCTATTAACTCTTTAGAGTAAGCATAGTAGCCACCTATGGCATTGATTTCACGACGAGCATACTCGGATAGCTCAATGACTTTCTCAAAAGACTCTTTTCCACGAAGGGCTAAGTTGCGACGAGAAATATCCAAACTAGCCATCAACAAGTAAGAGGCAGATGTAGACTGGGTCAGGTTGATGATCTGACGAACGTACTCAGGATTCATCTGCGCCCCGATAAGAAGGATGGAACTCTGAGTCAAACTCCCACCAGACTTATGCATAGAGACTGCCGCCAAATCAGCACCTGCATCCATAGCAGAAATTGGAAGTTTATCAGTAAAATGCAGATGAGCTCCATGGGCTTCATCCACTAAAACCATCATGCCAGCTTCATGAGCCATTTCTGTTAATCCCCTCAGATCGGAACAAATCCCATAGTAGGTAGGATTGTTGATTAGGATAGCTTTAGCATCTGGATTCTCCTTAATTGCCTGCGCAACACGGTCATTTTCAAGTCCTAAAGCGATGCCGATTTTAGGATCTACACTCATCTCGATATAGATTGGAATAGCACCGCATAAAACCAGCGCATTAATAGCAGATTTGTGGACATTTCGTGGCAGAATAATCTTATCTCCTGCCTTACAAGTCGAAAGAATCATAGTTTGAACTGATGAGGTTGTTCCCCCAATCATGAGAAAGGCATGGGCTGCACCAAAAGCATCCGCAGCTAACTCCTCCGCATCTCGAATAATCGAAATAGGATGACCAAGATTATCCAAGGGTTTCATCGAATTGACATCGATACCAACGCATTTTTCTCCTAACAGTTCGACAAGTTCCGGATTTCCTCGTCCACGCTTGTGACCTGGCACATCAAAGGGAACAATCCTTTTCTTGCGTAGCTTGACCAAGGCCTCGTAAATTGGGGCTTGGTTTTGATCTAACTTCTTCAAGACATACTCCTTTACCATATTTTTAGCACCTCAAGAAGATAAAGGCGACTAAAGGTTGACTTATGAAAAAAGAGCAGGTTTTCACCTGCTCTGCAATCTTCTGACGTGTGTATTTTGGTTTCTGTTGAGTATGTCTGTTCCTGATGTTTCCTAACTCTCTAGTAGCAAATATTACGTACTTTATTGATCGTTTCACAAGATGACGTGTGCTTTCACCACACTAAAATTTATGAATTAGGACAAGCGTCCTAACATCAACTTATAAAAGTAGGCTTTTAACCCTATCAATAATGTGGCTTTTTAACCACGCTTCGGCATTCAACCCTGCCTGTCCGTAGGCATTTTTTACTCGGGTTTATATTTGCTAGAAAACATCTTCTCATTTTCTAAGCCTTATAACTATATCATGTTTATAAGATCTTGTAAAGGATTTTATGAAACTTTTTTAAAGAATTTCTTTTTTTGTTCGCAAAATATTATTCAACAGTAAAAAAGAAATCGCTTTAAACCGTTATCTGTATAAGAAAAAATGAACTACAACCATTATTACTTTAATCATTCTTCAAGTATAACTTGATATTGAAAATCAGTTCTTTTCATCAGATTTTATACATATTTCCAGCTAGGAAGTACGAACCAACTGCTCTAATTCTACTGCTGAAAGATGTCCTTGATTGTAAAGTTTTCTAAGTAAGTCCTCATCTACGGTAATTGAATAATAGTCCGTCACAAACTCATGAAATTTCTCAAAACTGTCAAAGAAATAGGATAACAACCATTCGCCACCATCCTGCTCTTGGTAGGTATTTTGATGCTCTTGACCGTCATACCAGATAAAGAAAGTTGTTTCATCTTTTTGCTCTTCTGAGTAAAGGTTTTGATACTTTTCATCCAGTCCTTTATAAAATCCGTCTATGATGTCTTGATTCCACTCATCCGCAGCAAATTGACTCAAACTGCTTTCATGATCAAAGCCCTTTATAAGGATCATTTTATCAGTGAACATCACATCTAGAGAATCACCGGAACCGTTGTCAATAAGGTAACGGATTCCATAGCTTTCCTCAGTCTTAACTATCAATCGAAGCCAGTTCTTGTCTGGATCTGTTTGATACTCATCAATGACGAGCAAAGCATCTAAACGCGTCTTTGCATTTTCCCATTCAATTTTTCCCATCTCTTTAATCCTCCATCTTAACGTTTAAAATCTATTATGGTTACAAATTCTATAACCTATTTCTATCTATTCCGTCCAACTATACTGTGGAATATTTCCTTCACCAGACAAATCATCAGGTGTTTGTTTTTTATTGAATCTGAGTAGACTGTAATCTTATATTAATTATCATAGTTCAATCAATCGTTTGCTAAGAATAAGAGAGCCACTCATTAATCAAAGAAGCAATTTCTTTAGGTGCTTGAGTATAAAGCTCATGACCAAAGTTATCTAGAAAAATAGTATCAAAATAGTCTGGCAATTCTTTTAGAGCCTCTTCTCTCCATGCTACTTCATTAGGATATCGAGGACTAATAAACAAGGTATTTCCCACTTTTCTCTTAAACGCTTGTATTTTTCTCCGTAGCTGTAGTAACGTTTCTATATTTTCATAATTTATAGCTAACTCATATCTATTATACTGCACATTCCAATGATAGGAATGTCTTACAGCTTCTTCCATATTTTTTGACCAATGCTTTGCTTCAGATTTTTCTTTAGAAATAAGAATATCTATGTCAGAAAGGTTTTGAGACTTGATATAGTTTTTGGTTTCCTCTAACTCTGTATCTAAAGGTAAAATCTTATCTAAATCTAAATAGCCACCATCCAAAAGAATCAGTTTTTTCACTTCTTGAAATTCCGATGCGAAATAACGAGCCAAATCTCCTCCGAGAGAATGGCCTATCAGACAGATAGATTCTTCCCCAACTATCTCCTTTTTAAACCATGATTTCAACTCTATTTCATCTCTAAAATACTTTTCATATGGATTTATAAAACAAGCAATCGAGTCTAGCTCTTGAAGAAAATCCTTGCTATGACAGACATTACTTCCCAATCCGCCAATAAAATATATTTTCATTCTCTAATTAATACTATGTTTATTCATCTTTTGTTCAAAGATAGTCGTGATAATCTGACGCAATTCTTCACGTTCTTTTTCTGGAATTTCACCACTTGTTTGGGCTGCAGCGTAGAGTTCAGGATGTTCAATTGAAATGCGTTTAATAGTACGTGTTGTAGCATGTTTTCTGACAAAAAAAGGGATGCGCTTAATCAAGTCTTGTGGGACAAGCGCAAGAATTTTCTCAGCAGTTTCCTTGTCACCAATCTTAGACGTAGTCAGTCCTTTCTTAATCATTTCCTGTTCTTTTTCTGTAAAATCTTTTAATTCCATCTGATTAATCCTCCTATTCTCTCTAAGTTAAATTATATATCAGTTGTAGCAAGACACCAAATAGTCTGTTTGTAAAATGCTTTCTATACTAGAATTTTCTTTTCACTTTTAATTTCTCCCTAGTAAAAAATCACAAAACCTTTAGGCAATATTACCAGTTGCTGATCTAGTTTTTCGCAATGACTTGCTAGAGCTACAACATCACTATCTACAAGATAATTTTCAGTTGATTGGTTAAAAACAGCTTGGATTTTTTGTCCATCATAATCCCATGCCAGAGATACCACATCTGGCTTGATTTCTTTCAGTCTATAGGTCCCGTTCTGAATTATATCTGAGACACTCTTGCGAAGCTGAATTAATTTCTTCATAAAATTCAACATCTCATTGCTATCGGAAACACGTTCCCAAGGCATGACACGACGGCAATCTGGGTCTGGTCCTCCATCTAACTCCAACTCCGTTCCATAGTAGAAACACGGTGTCCCCCTTTGTAGAAAGAGGTAAGCAAGGGCAGACTTAACGAGTTGGACATCTCCCTTGGCAGTAGTCAAAATGCGCTCCGTATCATGCGAATCCAAGAGATTGAACATCACTTCCGAAATCTGTTGTCTATAGTACATAGATTGGCTATTGATTTCATTGATGAATTGAGGTGACTTCTTAACCCCACGCAAGAAATAATCCTTAATGCTGTCGGAGAGAGGATAGTTCATGACTGCGTGGAATTCATCTCCATTTAGCCAGGGCTGGGAAGTGTGCCAGACCTCTCCAAGAATATAAAGGTCAGGCTTTTTAGCCAAGACAGCCTTATGGAAATCTCGCCAAAATTGATGGTCTACTTCATTTGCCACATCCAGGCGCCAAGCATCAATATCAAACTCTTCAATCCAGTAGGTCGCAACTTTTAACAAATAGTCCCTCACTTGAGGATTGGCCGTATTGAGCTTGGGCATATAGCTGGCAAAGGCAAAGGTATGGTAAGGGAGTTTTCTTGGGTTTCCCAGCTTATCCTTGGTCACGGGGAATTCTTGAACATGGAACCAGTCTTTGTAAACGGAATCTTCACCATGTTTGAAAACATCCTGCCATTGTGGAGATTTGTCCCCAATATGGTTGAAAACAGCGTCCAGCATGATTTTCATCCCTCTCTTATGGGCCTCCTCCACCAGTTTACGGAAGGTTTCCTTGTCTCCAAAATGATGGTCAATTTTAAAATAATCCGTTGTATTGTACTTGTGATTGCTTGGGGATTCAAAGATTGGACAGAGATAAAGACCTGTAATGCCCAAGTCCTGCAAGTAATCCAGATGGTCAATAATACCCTGTAAATCACCACCAAAGAAATCGCTCGTTTTTGGTTTGATAGAGGAATCCCAAGCTAGGGCCCCTTCTGGAGAAATCTCAGGGTTCCCATTAGCAAAACGTTCTGGGAAAATCTGGTACCATACCGTCTCTGCTACCCAGTCAGGAACGTGGCAAGCATCAATCTCATGGATATACGGAATTTTAAAGCCATTTCCTTCATAATGAAGGTTTTCTAGCGTATTTTCAACACATCCCTTATCGCCATACAAAATACTCTGACCCTGCTTATCCTTGAGTTCAAAGAGATACTGGAGTCGTGCATAGCCAACTGAAACTTCCGCTTGCCAGTAATCAAATAAGGCATCAGAAGTTACTTTGACCATCTCCTTGATTGCTTCATAATGGTCCTCTAAAAAGATAAAAGTGTCTCCATAATGCAAATGGATGCTTTCTATATCATCTTTCTTGGTCCGGATACGAATGTGCATTGTCTTATCCTTATAAAGGTACGCATACTCTGACTCTGGTCTATGGTAAATGGCTGTTAATTCCATTGTTCTGTCTCCTAGTTTACTTTTATTCATCTTGCTGCGCAAACGTTTTCATTATTGTGATTCTAGTATACTACTTTAAAATTTTATTTTCAAGACTTGTCCGTAGTTTCGAGTGGATTGTTTTTGAGAATATAAAAAAGCAGTAAGATTTAATACCTACTACTTTCTGATTGATGATTTACAAATGCCTTTCAAGCCAATCTATCTTTTTAAAATCTTTATTATTATTGTGGTCATTTCGATAGGAATCTTGGGAAGAAGCCTTGTAAATACTTAAAAACTGTTCCAAACTTGGAACGCGAAAAGTGATATCCTCGAGATGAATCAGCTCTATATCTGATTCCGAAACTCCTGCAAAATCAGGTAAAGAATCGATACTTCCGAATTCAACACTCACACCATCTTTTTGGAATTCATGCTCATGAATATCTATTAAGGCATAGCCTAAGTGTTTCATCACTTTCATTATCTTGTCCCAGTCATAAATTCTGAGATGATCAGGTGCTTCCCATCCTCTAGGATCTCCAGGAACATGAATGTCAATGTCAGACGGCCCCCATTCTTCATTTGAACGGTATTCAAGACCCAAAGATCCCATGAGCGTCGGTGTGATTCCGACTTGGTTTAAATGAGAACAAATTGTTCGAAATTCTTCAAAAAGAGAATTCATTCCTCCTCCAATCGTTGATATGAAACTCGATTTCGCAGTGAAAAATAAACTAATTTTTACCTTCTACTCTTTCGGTTTTGAAAAAACTTCTACTCGTTGAGCTAGGACTTTGATTTCTACAGGTAGGTTATCCGATTTATCGCCGTCAACATCTGACTCCAATTCACTATCTGAAGAGATTTTAATAGTACGCGCTCTGATATATTCAATATTATCATTGCCAACAACATCTCCTTTTAGTAAATCAGGAATGACGGATAATTTAGAGAATATAGAAGCATCTTTTAGAATCAAAATATTGGCATAGCCATCTTTGTCTTCTTCAAAGATTTTCTTATCAGCGAAGTAATTTGTCAAGAGAACCAAAACATGGCTAGCTTCACCAACATAATTTCCATTTTCTGTCTCAACCTTAATGTTAAAGACCTGATCCGTCATGACAGACTTCATGGTATTTACAGCATAGGCTAAAATACCGAATTTTGTCTTATCCTCGATTTCAACATTGTGAATCGCCTCAGGCAGAGAACCGATACTAAAGATATATCCAAAATAGTTATCATTTGCTTTACCGATATCAATCTTATTGGTTAAATTAAAATCGAGTTCATCTATCGCCCCATCGATGTCTTGATTGATTTCCAAAAGTTTTGTAATGAGGTTACCCGTACCGCCTGGGATAATACCCAACTTAGGAACGTATTCTCTCTCAGCAATACCTGAAATAACTTCATTGACAGTCCCATCTCCACCAAAACACACCACTGCATCATACTGCTCACGAGACGCTTCCTCAGCAAAGTGTGTTGCATCCAGTGCTTTTTCGGTAATTTTGGTTTCCACCTGCTCAAAATAATCTTTGGCTTTATTCTCCAGCTTGACCTTATAATCCAAAGCCTTTTCCCCACCAGAGGTAGGGTTGATAATTAACATTGCTTTTTTCATTGATAATACTCCTTAATTTTTAAATTGAAATGTTAGTGTAACTACATCAGTCATTACATATAATGCTATTATATAATGAAACCTCAGAAAATAGAAATCAGACGTACTGGAGATTGAGAGAATTAGTTCTAAAAAAATTGGATGTGCTGAAAATGATAAATACCTTCTAGTTTATTTTTTTACCAATCGATTAAAATCAACCAAATATAAAATCCCAGAAATAAGTGCAAAAATTGCTGAAAAAAATGAAAGGAAGGGGATAAAGCCTGTGATAGATGCAACTAAGAGAAACAAAAAGCTTTTCTTACGACCGTTTGATTCTTTTCTATAAATGAAAATTGCAAGTATGGAGCAAACAAGAAATATAAAACTAATTAAATTTACTGAGAAAGCCCATGCTGGTTTATCAACAAAATGAAGAGCCCCATTGATAAATCTTATCTCCCATCTATAGAAAAATGCAAATGCAATAATGGGAGAGCACGTCAAAGCAAAAATGCCATTAAAAAAAAATAAACTGTTTGATTTCATATTAAATCCTTTTCTGTACTTATTCATCGCTATTTAATAGATTCACTTTTTAAAAATTCTTTAGACTTCCGTACGATATAAAGCTTTTCATCTTCTTGAGCGAGTTTTCTAAACAACTCATTCGCCCTGATCATATCTCCTTTTAATTTAGAGTTCAAAGCTTGATTGTAAGTGATTTCCAATTGTTGATATTTAAATTCGTTTTCCAATTCTTCAAAGTAATCATTGGATTGATGAGCAATTGTTAAATCGTAAAGCGCAATACTAACGCTTTTTGTTTTCTCAGCTAGAGAGGAATATGAGATGGACATTTTGTTTAGTATAAGATCAAGCTGGTCCCTGGTCAGGTTAGGATTTGCAAGAACTGTCGAGCGAATGAGGTAACTCTCTAAGAAATCCCTGTATTTCGGCTTCAGTTTTTGATCAGTCATTGCTTCAGAAGTCTCCTTAATGGCAGCATCGAAATCACCAATCATATAGGAATACCCAACAGATGTTAGCGTCACATCCATTTTTATAGTAGCTCTTTTTGCAACTTTCTTCAATTCAATGTATTGCTTCCAAGATGGTAAATCTAAGTCCATATACAGTAACTTAGTACCACTCCTTACATACCCTCTTCTGATTAGTGCAATGAAAAGAAATAAGAGTGCATTTATGAATAAAATACAAAGGGTTTGAATAGTCCTATCTTTCACCATCCAAGCTACAAAAAGAATGAGAAGAACAGCCAAAACAATCACGACTTTTCTATAAAATCCATATTTCTTGCGTATTTCTAAATAATTCATTTTTACTCCTTTCTCCAAGAAGGGTCGTCTGACAACTCAATCTCACCTATAAACCATCGTGACATCTTCTTCTTTTTGTCTTTAAAAGGATCGGGTTTGATCAAAGTAAAAGGTGAAATGCTTGCATCTGGAAAATACAACTCCACTTTTAAAGACTGCTTAGGATTATCGTTTACATAGGCTGAAAATTGAATCGAATATGGTAATTGACACAAACTTTCTTCATAACCAAATTGATTATGAAGAACTAACTTTTTAGGTCTTATTTACATATTTCTTAACCATTTTTATTTCTAAGCTAATTCATCACTATCAGGGTGCTTTTTTACATAAATAGCTGCATAAACCGCATCTACCATGACAGCTGGCAAAGTCAAGGTCAACAAAATTCCCAATAAAACACCAAAAGTAATTTGAATATAGCCTGTTAGGAGAGAGGGAATGATTGTTGCCCCAGCAAAAGCTATAGCAAAATTATTCCACCATGTTTTCTTTCTATTTCCCTCTTTTACTTGATTAAAAGCCCAGACTTTTCCCTGATTCTTTGGGAGATAGTACCAAGAATAGAGACCAAAAGCAAAGATAAAAAGGAACATCATCAATATTACATAAAATAGAGTGAGAGGGGATCGATATATTCCCTCTATACTTTTTGAATTTCCTACTATTGCAAACATCAACATTCCGATAAAATCGATCCAAACTAATGCGCTCCAAGTAAGCAAAGCAATCAGGATATAGGTTAAAAATTTAAATCGATTGATTAGAAACTTAGAAAAAGCAAATAAAATGCTTACTAAATTAAGAATGACGCAAGTCAAAAATAGAACTTTAATCACTCCCTGACGACTTCCTGTTTCACCTATAAGGGCCCAGTAAAAGAAAAATGAGCAAAATGGTAAATTTATCCATGGATACACCTTGATATATCCTAAACTAACACCATGAGTAATCAAAGGACCATGGTATCTTTCTCTTTGTATATTAGAAATCTTTGTGTTGTCTTTCCTATTCATCTTCACCATTAACTAAACCACCCTCCTATTTTTTTCAAGCCTTCACCGATTGCATCCGTTGTTTTTATTAAAACATCATTAGCTGCACCCGTGCTATCGTATAAGCAGTCTTGAACTTTAAATGAATCATTTACCACCCAAACACTTTCTGAATTGATTTAATACCTGAATCAATGTCATTTCTAACTTCTCAGCATTCTGTATTTATAGCTCTTCAATTTCAGTTAATGTTAGTGTCTTATAATACTCTGGGATTTGTGGCATTCTCAGTATTACAAAAAACCACCATGAAATTATGCCATTTATAACCAATATAGCACTTTCATAACCACTATTAAGTCCTATAAAAAATGCTAAACAAACCGTATTAATTCCAAGAGTAATATACCACCAATCAATCATTCGTTTCCCTTTGGGTTCAAAAACAAGTCGACAGCGTTTGCTGTTTTGGGGAACTCTTGATTCAAACTTTCTTACCGCGCTTTTTTCATAAAAGACAGCCATAAGATAAGACAAAAATACAGAGAAGGCAAATAACACTACTTTCATTAAAATTTGCTGATTGATTCCCCAGCTAATAAAGGCATCTTTCATCAGCGTATGAGAGATGCCAACAAGTGGCTGAATCATGATAACTAGAGCAGTAGATGCGCCTATTGGTGTCTTCGATTTTATTCTAAAACTATCATTAGATGGAGATAGTTCAACCATTTCAGCAGTAACCTCTTTCGGAAGTGAACCGAAGAAATAGGATTTGCCTTTTATAGTGGTAGGATCTAAGATATAACTTTTATTCTTAAACTCGACTATTCTAAAAACTGCTATATTCGAATACTTAAATTTTAATTCCACGTCTATTCCTCAAAATACTTTCTAATCAATTCCCTAATTTTCAGATAAAATAGCCCAATGTGCCCTGCAAAAGAGGATCATAAAACGGCTTTCATCTTAACTTATAACTTCTCTATTCTATCAAAAATAATCTCTTGCTTTTCGACACTTTCTCGGAGTGGTGACATGCCTAAAATCACTGTAAAAAATCCCAATAATAGAATACTATTAATAACAAGTAGGGCTCCCTCTGTTCCATTAACAGTATATAGATAAAATGCAAAACATCCAAGAGTCGGAACAAGGATAAAAGGAAGAAGTTTGTAATGTTTTAATTGACGTTTATTTCCAACTGGTTTAAAGGTTATTTGATAGTTTGAAACTTTATTCTCAAGTCTTTTTTGGACGCTATGACGAGCTCTTATGGCAATAAACCAGAAAGCAAGATAAGCTAGGAAAATGAATAAGCCATATAAGCCTATCTTTAAAGGAAGGTTGTGACTAATCCCATTGTTTCTAAAAAAATTTGTCACAAGCCGATAGCCAGATCCCCCTATTGCTGTACCAATTGCAATCCCAATTGATTTACTCATAGTTGGAACTACACTTTCAAAACGCGTATCCCTTTTATCTAACTTTTGCATTTTTGCAGTAATCTCATCAGGAAGAGAACCCCAGAAATAGGCTTTGGGACTAACAGTCGTCAAATCTAGAATATACTTTTCTCCCTCTACCTCTACTATTTTGAAAAATACTTTATTTGTTTCTTTAAATTTTACTTTCATACTCACCTTTAAATCCTTCTTAGAGTTAAAAAACTCTTTTCAATAACATTCCTAAATCGTCAGCCCCGTTTTTTAATAATAGTTAAACCAATTTTGACAGACTTCTCTTTCGATTTTAACTGTATTGTAATCCCATAATTTGTTTTATCTGAGTAATCTACCCTGATTTGGCATGTTGTTTCCTCTGGTAGATTATATTTGCTTTTCAGTTTCTGAAAGAGTTCAGAGTGAGTGTCTGACTGGTAGATAATTTCATTAAGCTCTGTTGTACCAGTTTTTATCGTTCTTTTTACATTCAAGGAGTCAAAAACATCTCTTTTGACAACTAAGTTAAGAATCTCTTCATCAAATAAAGGGTCTATCTCTGAATCGTAATGCAACTTGCCATTAGAATAACTAACGGGAACCGTTTTTTTGTTTTCTCCGATTTGTATTCTATAGTCACCCTTACCCTCTGCCTTGGTAATGTCTAGGTCAATTTCATATCTTTTGACTTCGTCACCATTTTTTAAATAGACTCTACTTTTATAAGCTTCCAGCCCATTAAAATCCTTCTGCTCTTGTTCCAAAAATTTAAACATGGGATCAAACGTTTTTTCAAAATCGTACTGTTCCTTTGTTCTATTTTGGGGAATGGTTTCGCCAACCAAACTACAAGCATTCAATGAAGGTGCTGTCATAAGAATAAAAAGAGCTCCAGTTAACCATAAACACCATTTAAACTTTTTCATATTTTATTTAATCCTTTTTTCGAGTCATAAAAGTAAGATTTTTTCAAAAATTTATAAATGTTTAGTTTAACTTACACTAGTTCTACATCAACTCCAGCTGCAGCAAAAGTTTCCTTAACTTGTTCAAAATTACTTGACATGATTGTCGCTTGTTTTAAATTTCGGAACTGCTTTAATTCAGCCAAACTAACCTCATTCAAATCAAAAATACTATCCTCACCATCCCACTGAGGAATCAGATTCATAAAGATTTCATTACCACCATCCATATCAATCTCTTTTACAAGACTTGCATACTTCTGTGAAATCTGAAGATTTTTAAAGTATTCTAAGGCAGGCTCGACAAGTTCTGTACTTTCTGTATCAATATCCAACTCGCTAAATTCCTCTGAAAAATCAAAAATATCAAAAGCTGGCTTTAAAACCTCTAAATCATACATCAATACTTGGATAATAGCTAATTTAAAATTCAGATTATCGAAATGAAGATATTTTTCTTGAACAACTTTTGGATTTGATTTTTGACGTTCATGCTTGATTTCTGGATAGTAAGAAATGGTGAGTGGATATCTCATTACATCTGGTCTTCCATTAAAATTGGTTCCACGAGAGGTCCATAAAATAAAATTGAAATCCCCAGTTCTGTGTCTATCATAAAGAAAATAGGGAGGCTTCCCATCAGTGGATACTACGGCTTGACAAGGCATCTTGGGTAATTCTTCTTCTCCAAACATAGGTTTTACAACATCACCGTAGTAGAAACTGATAGTAGAAAGTAGATGCTCATCATCAATATAAACCCTGCATTTCTTTAAATGATTTTTGACAGAAAACGAATGTTCAAATACAATACCAGCATTGTCGTAAATGTACTTTATGTATTTATTTTCTTTTTTGACAACCTGATCAGGCTTTCCTAATACAGCCTCAATATCTTTCAAAGATAAAGGAAAAGACAAGCTGGTTCCATTCATTACCATTGAATTGTCATGAAAATCGATTTCGAGGTTTTTAGGACTTTTCTTTTTAAAAAAACTAAACATTTGATTCTCCTATTTATAATTTGTTTATCTAAATGCATCAAATCTATTTTTCTAACGTTAGAAAATTTACTGTATAAAATAATATTTTGCCGTATTTTTCGTCCGTAGGATTAAAAAAGCAGGAAGCCTCCTAAAAATTAATTACTCTTCACTAATAAACTTACCGCCTCAACGTGGCGCGTCCGCGGAACACAAAAGGTTTGGGGAGTTCAAAGCTCCAGTGGAGCTTTGAAGCCTTCTTACCTTAAAATGAAAAGGTGAGAGGATTAGCTACGTTTCACTAACAAACTTACACATTCAGCGGTTCGGATTTACCGTATCATCCGTGAAAAAACAATCCTCACGAAATAATGGAAAGTCTTTTGTTTTAATATTGTTCCATTCGTAAACTGAACCTACAATATCTCCAATAATAGCTCCTAGCATGGCATTTCTCCTTATAAACTATTGGTTTAGACAGACATTTCTATTTGTCATACTCGTCTATTTTATCAGCATATATAGTTTTTACGGATAGATTTGTAATCTCTTTCCAACCCAAGTCACTTTAACTGTTTTGCACTAAATCTTGATGGTCAATGGCCCATTGAATCCACCCTGACCACTCCACAGCCAAGTGAATTTGGTGGTCTTTTACAATAGAATTGGGGCATAACGCCGGAAACTCGACACAAGTGACCGCCTCAATTCCCTGTTCTACATTACGGAATTGATGTCTTACTCCTCCAATAATGGTCCCGTCTTTTAGTTTCGCAATTCCGACGATCTGATACGGATACTCTTCATCCCGAGGCGTTTGAATTCCCTCTTCTTCGTTAAACCGAATAAAGAATTGCATTGGGAAAGGAGCATTTCCCGTTTTTTCAATGACCTCTAGTTCCTCTTCGCGGGGCACTAAAGCATAATGCTCTGGACAAACAGACAAATTGACTTTCAAATTTTCAGCTGTGTTTAGATACGTAACGTGATCAATCACCTTGCCTAAAATTTCTACATCAATTCCTTCTGCATAAATTTTAGTCGTGGCCTTTTTTCTTCTTTTCCCAGATAGTTTAGTCGCAATCTTTAGACTGATATCGCCTAATTTTAGCTGATTCTGAATTTTTGCGACAATCGCATCATATCCTAGATCTACCTTTTTCTCGGTTAGCACTTCACATAATTGTTCCGTCGACGCTTCCCAGTCATAAGAAAGTCCCAAATTTTTATAAACTGAAATTACGTGTTTTCTTTTCCATTTTTCTAACGCTTTAGCATCAAAACTTTTTTCATTCATTAGAATATCCATTTTTCTCACCAACTTTCTTCAGCTTAATCTATCTTTCCTCTATAAAACTTTTAGAGAAAATAGAGCTTATGGCTTCACCCACTAAACTAAGAATTATTTATTTACGATACTCCTCTATTTTGTTACTGTGTTCTTTCAGAAGTTGTTTGGAATAAACTTTTTCTTTCTTTGAGTCTCGAACTTCTTTCCAAAGAATGGAAGCTACTTTTAGTTTATTCGAGTAGTTGCCACTATTTTCGTCTGTACAGAAATCTTTTAAAAATTGATTCCATTGACAAACCGAATGGTCATACTTGGCATAATCTGAATCTCCATAATAAACTTTTAGCATATCTTGGATTGTAAAACTCAAATCATGTTCTCTTTTGACTTTTCTCCAGGCAGTGGCCATATCAGCAGTAAATTTAAAGGGCGAAACACCTGTTAGAGTTGAGAAATATTCTCTAAAGTGTGCATTAAAGGCGAATCCACATTCAAGTAAGGGCGTATCTAAAGTAACGACTTCTACTTGTTTCTTCTTGCTTTTTATTGATGATTTTTTAATCAAATTCCCCTTGAAGTACTGCTCAATAATATCATTGAGTTCCTGTTTTGTACCTCTATATTCAAGCCCTAATGACTTGCATATCTGTGAAAGTTCATCACGATACCAATAGTATTTATTAAATTCATCAAAGGATGTGATTTTATCAAACCCAGGTCTACTCTCTATCAATATTTTACCTCCTTAAAAACAGTTTAGGTTGTCATCTCAAAATAATGGAGTTTTAGTTTCTTTATTTTGAGGATTAGCAATGTTTCACTAACAAACTCACACACTCAGCGGTTCGGACTTACCGTATCATCAGTGAGATACAAAGTCTTTTCCATCTTCTAAAAAATCAAACACGACTAAATCTTTAGAATAATCATTTTGGTACAATTCCAATAGATACATCTTTCATTCTCCCAATATTTGAAAAACTAACCAATATTTTAAGCAATTTACAATCAAATTATTTATCCTTAATATACGCATTTATCATATAACAAAGATAATTAAGTTTGGTTTATCCAGGATCTACATCTATAGAAGTTATTTTGTAACCATCCTCATTATATAAAAATTCTAACTGTAGGGTTAAATCTACTAATTCAGAATCGGAGGTCATCTGATATTCAACAGCAAAACCAGTTTGATCATTAAATTCATAAACTTGTAGTTGAGAATACTCATAATTCGGATGGAAATTACATTCTACACCATATTCATCAATTTTATCAAAATCATTTAATTGTAATGATTCGTCAATATATTCAAGTAACTCTTTTACATCATCAACTTCCGAACCATCAACACAATCCATAATATCTCTATAATTATTTAGATGAATTGCTCTTAAAATCTTTTTAAGTACTTCAATTACTTTTTCTTCATTTTGGTAGTTTTCTTTGTACTCAAAATCATCGAATATTCCCATGATAATACTTCCTTTTCTAAAATTTAAAATCCTTTTCTTTACTAATTCTATTACTTGCCAATATTGTATAAATTAAATAACCAATAAAAATTATAATAAAAATAGCATTAATTTTTAACACAAAATAGAGATTTAACAAATTTGCGAACGCATGAAATAATAAACAGTAACCGACAGATTTCGTTTGACGGTAAAGAAGTCCTAAAACAAAACTTAAAAATAACGTATGTATAAAAAATAAAATAAAAGGAAATCCTTGATGACTTTCTCCAACTATAAACCATAAAGGCAGATGCCAAATTCCCCAGATTGAACCTACAATCAAATTAGATTGCCAATAAGTATATTTTTTATCAAGTAATGGCTGTAGTATTCCTCTCCATCCTAATTCTTCATGTCCACCACCAAAAAAAATTAGTTGTATAAAGAATAATGGCATCAGATAAATTGATACTCCATTTAATTCTAAGGAAGATACAGAAAATAGTATCAAAATTGCTAACAAATGAATAATGAAATAAATACTACTATTTTTTCTTTTATTAAATATAAAATGTTTAAATTTTATATTATTCCTTTTCAAATAAAAGCCACTTGCAATAGCTGGACCAAGTGCACCTACTATATGTAACATTCTCCCTATAAATGTTTCTAATCCAAAAATATGAGATTGAGTAAAGATGGCAAGAAGCCCCCAAGCTATATAAGTAATTCCAAATGTAATATAAAGATAATTTTTTAAATTCCTTTTATCAATTTCTGTCATTTTATCTTCCTTATTTTGATTATTTTAAATGTAATATTTGTTACTGCTTCTTAGTTGCTCTCGATTATAACTACCTATATTCTATCACAAAAACACAAAAAAAGCCTTACAATCAAGGCTTTTCATTATTGATTCATACCAAGCTTTCTAGGCTTTTACAAGCAAAGCTACACACTCCACGTGGTGCGTTTGAGGAAATAGATCCACCGGCTGGACTTTCTTCAATTCATAGCCCAACTCTTGGTAGAGTTTGATATCACGCGCCATGGTTGCGACATTACAAGAGATATAGGCAATGCGGTCAGCTCCAATTTGGCTACTTGCTTTGATAAAGCTTTCGGTCAATCCCTTGCGTGGTGGGTCGACCAAGATAACGGTTGGTTGAATACCTTCCTTGAGCCAATTCTTCATGGCACTTTCAGCTGTGTCACAGACATAGTGAGTATTTGTAATATTATTTAATGTAGCATTCTTCTGGCTATTCTCAACTGCTTCTGGAATGACCTCAACTCCATAGACTTCCTTAACATGTTTCGCAACGGATAATCCAATTGTTCCAATCCCTGAATAGGCATCAATCACCACATCATCTTCTCTTAACTCCGCAAAGTCAATAGCTGTTTGATAAAGTTTTTCTGCCATTTCTGTATTGACCTGGTAAAAGGCTGGGCCAGCGATTTGGAAGTCATTTCCCAACATCTGATCCGTAATGTAATCTTGACCATAAAGAGTCTTCCACTCCTTACCAAAAATCGCATTGGTATTCTGGTCGTTGATATTTTGCATGACAGACACAATCTCTGGGAACTGCTTGATGACTTGTTCAATCAATTGGTCGACACGAAAAACTTTCGGACGAGTTGTTACTAAAATGACCATGATCTGTCCTGAATAGTGCCCGCGACGCACCACAAGATTCCGAATCAAGCCAGACTGTTCCTTTTCATCATAAGGTTTCAAATCATAGCGACGAAGCAAATCTCGAAGAACTACCACAACTTGGTCAATGACAGGATCCTGGATGAAGAAATCTTCAAGGGGCATAAGGTCGTGCGAATTTTTACGGAAAAAACCAGTTTCCAGGACACCATTCACTCGACGAACAGGCACCTGGGCCTTATTTCGATACTTGACAGGATTCTCCATACCAAGTGTTTCAGCAACCTCTACATCTCTAATGCCAGCAATCTTGTAGAGACTGTCTTTGACTTGCTTACTTTTAAACTTGAGCTGCTCTGGATAGGCAAGGTGACCCAAATCAGCGATACCTGAGCGTAGATAAGCTAGGTCAAGGTCTTGGTTACGATGCGGAGAATGTGTAAGGTATTCTTCAACTTTCCCATAGCCAATCTTTTTGTTGACCTTAAGGACTCGCATGAGGATTTTCTCAGTTGGTAGAGCATTTTCTACAAAGAAAACCAAACCATCTACCTTAGCAACCCCAGCACCTTCATGGGTCAAATCAACAATTTCAACTTCTACAATATCATTTTTCTTTAACATATTTTTCACTTTCTATCGGCCGACAAAAAAAGACGGCAACATTTCTGTTACCATCTATTATATCATGAAATGACCTAAGCACCAAAACTCTTGAAGAAGTTGACAATGGCTTGCCAAAGGGAGCTAAAGAAGTTGCCCCCGTCTTCTAGCGCTTTATTGGCATCAAAGTTGAGATTGATATTTTTAAAGCTATCTCCAGCTTGAGAGACAATGCTTTCCTTGAGGTCATTTAGGGTTCTAGTGAAATCAGCATTGTTCAAAATGTCACTCTTTGAGAGGTTAAGTGCAAAATTGATGATGATATTGACCTGGTTTCCTGTTATAACCTGATCGAGTTTGTAGTTTTTTAGCGTGTCTTCAACGATTTTGCGGACATCTTCTTCTGTCAGATTACCTTTGGCTTCTTTTGCCTTTGCAATTCCTGCCTTGATATCTGCCAAAGCGACATTGAGTTTATTGGCATCGTAACCTGATTTGTCTTTGTTTTCAGCATTAATATCGGATAAGGCTTTTAGTTCCTCTTGGGCCAAGTCTTTATTGGCTTGCGGTACTTTGGCACCATTGGCCTCTAACGAGTAGTAAATCCCTGCTAGGGCGCTCTCTCCTGTAACTGGAATGGGTGCTGCAACTGTGATTTTTGCATGCTCCACTCCCAGCGTCACTGCTGCGTTACGGTACATATCCTGCGTCACCTTGGTGATATTTTCAGGCGTTTCAATCTTGACTTCTAGAGGCGACTTATCCCCCAGCTTTTGAATCTTGGCTGATGAATAGAGCTGTAGGCTAGCATCATTAGCCACATTCATAATTTTCGAATAGATATCCGGTGTCATTGTTTTGATATCTTTGGTGTCTTTTGAAGCGTCATAGCCAAGTTTGCTAAGAGTTTGATTTCTCTGGTCTTCAGATAGAGAAGAACCTAGGACATATTCGGGTTGTACATAGGTTTCATCGATTACTTTTTGAACATCTGTTGCTGCGTGGACACTCGTCATAGCTGTTGCTGCCCACAGAACTGCAGCGCTTGTTAGAAAGAATTTCTTTCTCATGGGGTATTCCCTCCTTTACCTTTCTAGGGTAATAAAACAATCTTAAAGAAAGCTTATAGTGAAAAACACCTGGTCAAACCAGATGTTTAGAAGAAATTAAAGAATTTCATGATATAGAGATTAAAGCGAACCTGTCTCGAGTAGTAATAATTTCCACCATTTTCATAGAGTTCGGCTCCGTGAAAGATAGAAATAGGGTTGATATAGGTGTAGGTCTTCCCTGTAGTATTACCAAGGATTGGAGCGACCGTTTCTCGGGAGTAACTCTTGGCTAATGCCAGAGTATTTTCCTTGCCATTTTGAGCGATAAAGTCGATATAGGCAGGTCCAAAATTATAGGCTTGAACGGCGGTCCAGACATCTACTCCTTTGCTCTGTGCTAAATAGAGATTATCTGTTAGTGTCTGTATCCCTTGGCGAATACTAGAGGCATCGTCTTTGATGGTATTGGTAGCGCCACTAGCAGACTCACTAGACTGCATGACATCCCGCTCTTTTCCCTTCGTTTCGGTATAAATCATAGCGAGAACTAACTCTTCATTGGCTGGAGTATCTCTTTCGCTCAAGATTTCTCGCACCATGGGTTGGTAGGTCATGACTTGTTTAACATCCTGATGGATATGGTAAGCTTTGTATCCTGCGAAAAGGAAGACTGCTAGCACAAGCACTCTTCTTATAAATTTAAACATTATTTACTTTGAATATCCTCGATATTTTTGATTAAGATAGAATAGGTTCCATTGTCATTTTGGATAAACTCAACAGACTCCGCATCTTGGTATACATTGTTGGGAACGATGAGCTCGATTCCATTTGACAAGGAGAGTTTTTGGTTTTCAAATTTCTTGAGCTGACGACTGGCATCAATTTCATCAAACTGGACTGGTTCTGGTACAGCTTCCTTGACTTGGTCGATAAAGCTCAAACGAGCTGTCAGATTGTTGTCAAAAAGGTCATTAGCCAATTTTTCAGGTGACAGTTCATTACTTTCTTCAAGATTGTTGAAAATCGCTGATTTGACCTTGGATTGAAATTGAAAATCATCTGTGTTAAAGGACTCTGCAATTCTCTGAGCCGTTTTTTCCAGTTCCTTGATAGATTTCTTTGGTGAAATCTTAGGAGCAACAGCTAGGAGATTTTCTGAAAAATAATTCAAGAAAGTCCCATTATACTTGATTCGTTTTTCGATGAGATGGTACTTGCGACTTTGAAGATTGACCACCAAGGCCTCATCAGCCCCCGTTCCAAATCCAGGAAGGTTATTCTGAGTTAGCTTGATTGGGTTATCAACTTCTCCACCAAGGTGAATCAAGGTTTCCCGCAGGGCAATTCGCAAGAAAGCGAAATGTTCAATACCTTCTTTAGAAAACTGAACAAAAACCAAGTCATTGGTCTTGAGATTTTCAGAAATACTAAACTCCTCTTTCCAGAGATTAACCAGTGTTACTGATGTCTCCAACAAATCGTCTGTGATGTGATTGAAGAAGGGATTTTCTTCTTCGAAAATCCCAGTCTTAGCTTCATCTGAATACACACGTTCAATTTTCTTGCGTAGGTATTCTTCGATTTTTGGAGTGATATTGAGAAACTTATCCGCTAGGAACAGCTCGGTATCATCTGGGCTGAACTGATGGATAATAGCTTTCTTAATATAAATGTCCATAAAAGTATTAGTCCTCGTATAGTGGGAAGGCATCTGTCAACGCATTTACTTCACTTCTCACTTCTTCTAAGACAGCTTCATTTTCTGCATTCTTAAGGGTTTTAATGATGAGTTCAGCCACTTTACGGCTTTCTTCTTCACCAAATCCACGTGCAGTGATGGCTGCAGATCCGATACGAATCCCACTTGTCTTGAATGGTGACAAGGTTTCGTATGGGATTGAGTTTTTATTTAGGGTAATATTAACTTCATCCAGCAAGTTTTGAGCAACTTTTCCGTTTTCTACAACCTTAGTCACATCCACTAGGAAGAGGTGATTTTCAGTACCACCAGAAATAATACGGAAATCAGGGTCTTGCAAGAAGACTTCAACCATAGCCTTGCTGTTTTTGATGACATTAGCAGCATATTCCTTGAAGGCTGGATCCAAAACTTCTTTGAATGAGACCGCCTTAGCCGCCACAACATGCTCCAAAGGACCACCCTGAATACCTGGGAAAATAGCTGAGTTGATTTTCTTAGCTAGGTCCTCATCATTTGTCAAAATCAAACCACCACGCGGTCCACGAAGGGTTTTGTGGGTCGTTGTTGTAGTGATATGAGCGTATGGCACTGGGCTTGGGTGAAGTCCGGCTGCCACCAAACCAGCGATATGGGCCATATCGACCATAAGCTTAGCCCCAACAGCATCTGCGATTTCACGGAATTTTGAGAAGTCGATAATTTGAGAATAGGCTGAAGCACCAGCTACAATTAGTTTTGGTTTTACTTCTTGGGCTTGTTTCAAGATAGCATCAAAGTCCAAGAGTTCCGTTTCAGGATCAACACTGTAAGAAACAAAGTTGTAGGTTTGACCAGAGAAGCTAACTGGAGCTCCGTGGGTCAAGTGTCCACCTGCTGCCAAATCCATTCCCATTACAGTGTCACCTGGCTCAATCAAGGCCATGTAAGCCGCACAGTTGGCTTGGCTTCCTGAGTGAGGTTGAACATTGGCGAATTTAGCACCGAAAATTTCTTTTGCACGTTCAATAGCTAGAGTTTCTACCACGTCTACTACATCAGTTCCACCATAATAACGGCGTCCTGGGTAACCTTCGGCGTATTTATTCGTCAAGATAGACCCTTGAGCTGCCATAACAGCCTTGGAAACCACGTTTTCCGAAGCAATCAACTCAATGTTGTTTTGTTGTCGTTCTTCTTCTTTGGCAATAGCATTCCAGAGATCAGCATCGTATGCTTTAAAATCATCTTTGTCAAAAATCATAGGTCTTCTCCTTTATAGTGTGACTGGTCCTTTAGTTTAAGAAAATATACTAAAAGATGCGAATAAACCGTTTCTGCACTTTATCACAAGTATAACCAACTTTTTCATAAAATGCATGAGCTCCCAGACGATGATCAGCAGAGTTTAAGCGGATAAACCCATAACCCCGTCTTTTTGCTTCTTGATCCAACCCTTGCAGTAAGCTTTTACCGATACCTTGCCCTTGTGCTTGAGGTGAAACCGCTAAGCCTAAGATATTAAATCCTGCTTTGGAATAGAGGGATTCATAAACTTCAGCATGGACATATCCAAGTAGGATATGACTAACTGCATCCTCATAACCAAGTAGGAAATGATGTGAATCCTGAGATAATCTAGCTAGTTGACTAGCTGTTTCCTCTGGACTAAAAGAATAGCCCAAAGCCTCTTGGTTAATCTCACATATAGCATTCACATCTGTTTCTTGCAAATCTCTTAGCATCTCATTCCTCCTCAAAAGAAATCTCTGGCAACTGAGCAAGAATGTCTTCTCGCTTAATTGCCCCTTGGCGTAAGATTTTCACCTTGTCTCCAGACAAATCCAAAATAGTCGAATCCTGTCCAGTTAGAAAAGCGTCGTCCTCCAGACCCAGAACCTCTTGGTCAAAATCCTCTAGAATTTGAGCAAAGGTCACGCCACTTGCCTGACCTGAAATATTGGCAGACGGCCCAATCAAGGGTCCTGTCTCTCGAATCAAATCAAGTGTAATGGGGTGACTCGGCATCCGAAATCCGACAGTTGCAATACCAGAGTTGACCCAATAGGGAACTCGGTCATTGGCTTCGAGGATAATGGTCAAGGGACCCGGTAAAAAGGCCTCTACAAGCTTTTGTAGATAAGTTGGCTGATTCTTTGAAAAGTGCAAGATGTCCTCTAGAGAAGCGACATTAAGATTGAGCGCCTTTTCTCTAGGACGACGTTTAAGTTGGTAAACATGGTCGACAGCTTTTTCATCTAAGGCCTTAGCAAAGAGACCATAAACTGTCTCGGTTGGTAGAACAACAGCTCCGCCCTTTTCCAACTCTTGTCTAATCCTGTCCATCATCAACTACAACCATCCTATCTTGACCAAATTGGTCCTTGAGTGTTCGTACCCGTTTTTCAGGAAGATATTTCCTAAAAAGCGCAGGAACACTTTGACCTTGCTTGTATCCAATTTCAAGGTAAATCTTACCACCATCTGTGAGATAGTCTTTTGCATCTTCCGCAATTCTGCGATAAATAGCTAGGCCATCCTCATCTGCAAAGAGAGCTAGATGAGGCTCCGAATGCAAAACATTCAAACCGACCTCTGACTCATCTTCACGAGAGATATAGGGTGGATTGGATACAATTATATCATATTTTTCAGAAATTTCTGCAAAACAATCAGATTTTTTAAAAAATATATTAAGATTTTGATTTCTAGCATTCTCTGATGCAAGCTGCAAAGCGTCTTGGGAAATATCTGCTGCTGTCACTGACCAATCTGGTCTGTTTTTAGCTAATCCAAGAGCTATGGCGCCACTTCCAGTCCCGATATCTAGGACCTGAAGATTTTTCTCAGGATTTTCTATGAGGATGAGTTCCACCAACTCTTCTGTCTCTGGACGAGGAATCAAAATCCGCTCATCCACTTTTAACTGCATTCCAAAGAAATCTGTCTGTCCGATGATATACTGAGCTGGTTTATGGGATGCTAACTGCTGGAAAATTTCTTCTACAAATTGTTTTTCTGCCTCTGTTACCTCTTGCTGAAGAGCAAAAACAAAGTCCGTAAAAGAGAGATTTTTCAGGCTACGATAGACAAAAGAGAGGCTTTCAGCTTCCTCTCCTTGTCTAATCAACTCTTCTTCAAAATCTGAAAATAATTGAGCTAATTTCATTATTTGTTTAATTCTTCTAATTTTTGTGTTTGGTCATAAAGAACCAAGGCATCCACAACTTCATCCAATTTACCAGACAAAATCGTATCTAGTTTTTGGAGAGTCAAGCCAATACGGTGGTCTGTGACACGGTTTTGTGGGAAATTATAAGTACGGATCCGTTCTGAACGGTCACCAGTACCGATAGTTGACTTACGCTCAGCGTCTTGTTCGTCCTGGGCAATCTGTGCAAAGTGGTCAGCCACACGCGCACGGATAATCTTCATCGCTTTCTCACGGTTTTTCTGCTGGGTACGTTCTTCCTGCATCTCAACTTTGATATTGGTTGGCAAGTGAACAATACGAACGGCAGTCGCAACCTTATTGACGTTCTGTCCACCAGCACCAGATGCATGGTAAATGTCAACGCGAAGGTCTTTTGGATCGATATCGTATTCTACTTCTTCTACTTCAGGCATGACAAGAACAGTCGCTGTAGAGGTGTGAACACGACCTTGGCTTTCTGTCACAGGGACCCGTTGGACGCGGTGGGCACCAGATTCGTACTTAAGCTTAGAGTATACAGACTGACCAGAAACCATAGCAACCACTTCCTTGAAACCACCGACACCATTCATAGAAGCTTCCATGACTTCAAAGCGCCAACCTTGGGCTTCAGCATACTTTTGGTACATGGTTAGCAAATCTCCAGCGAAGAGCGTTGCTTCGTCTCCACCAGCTGCTCCACGGATTTCAAGGATGATGTTCTTGTCATCGTTTGGATCCTTTGGAAGAAGCAAGATTTTTAATTTTTCTTCGTATTCTTCTTTTTCAGCCTTGGCATCTTTGAGCTCTTGCTTGGCCATTTCTTCCAAGTCCGCATCTCCGCCTGATTCCTTAATCATCTCCTCAGCATCAACGATGTTTTGAAGAACTTGTTTGTACTCACGGTAGGCAGTTACCGTATCACGAGTAGAAGCCTCTTCTTTCGAAAGCTCCATGAAACGCTTGGTATCTGAGACGACATCTGGGTCACTCAGCAATTCTCCTAATTCTTCATAACGGTCTTCTACAGCTTGTAGTTGATCATAGATGTTCATTTTTTCTCCTTATTTCTCAATTGTTAAATCATAGATTGCTACTACTTCGTTCTCAAATATTTCCCCAGTTTCTTTAAATCCATAACTGAGGTAACAAGATCTTGCATGTTCATTTTCTGGTTCATAAGACAACCAAAGTTTATTGCCTAAACCTGCTGGCGCTTTCCGAACATAGTCCAGCACTTTATCCATAATTGGTTTAAAATATCCTTGATTTTGAAAATTCTTATCAATCATAAAACGAAATAGTAAATAATTTCCACTACTAATTCCGATCTTTTTATCATAAGCTATCATCACAAAACCTATAATTGCATCATTATCATAAACCGCCAATGGAGCTACAAAATCTCCATTTTTAGTGTAGACATATGCTTCAGCTAAACTAATTGCGTTGGTTGCAATGAATTGTTTTTGATGTTCCTTGACATCCAAATTCAAAACATCAAAATAATTTTCCATTGTAACATCTCTTAGTTCAATTGTCATAGTTGCGCTCCTTGTTAGATGCTATCATTGGTGCAAAATAATGTTTTCGGCAGACTGAGATATAGGTTTCATTGCCACCGATTTGAATTTGTTCGCCATCATAGACTGGCACGCCATCTTGAGTTCGCAACACCATGGTCGCCTTTTTCTTACAATACTGACAGATGGTCTTGATTTCATCGATTTTATCAGCTAAAAGCAAGAGATATTTGGAACCTTCGAACAATTCATTTCGAAAGTCATTCTTCAAACCAAAAGCCATGACAGGTATGTCTAACTCATCAACAACACGAGCTAGGTCGTAAACATGGTGACGCTTGAGAAACTGGGCCTCATCGACCAACACACAGTAAGGTTTTTCAGGTAAGTCTCGGATATAGCCAAAGATATCTGTCGTTTCCTCAATCGCAATGGCTGGGCGTTTCATGCCGATTCGACTCGACACATAGCCAACACCGTCACGCGTATCCAGAGCCGAAGTCATAATCACAACTCCCTTTCCTTGCTCCTCGTAGTTATAGGCCACCTTGAGAATCTCAATCGTCTTACCAGAGTTCATGGTCCCATAACGATAATACAACTGTGCCATGCTTCTATTTCACGTCCATTTCTAAATTTTTGCTACATTCTAGTATATCATAATTTTCTGAAGCTTTAAACGGCAAAATGTGGTAAAATAGAAGAAATCAAAAACTAGTGGAGGAAGCTATTATGCCATTTGTACGCATCGATTTATTTGAAGGACGCACGCTCGAGCAAAAGAAAGCTCTTGCTAAGGAAGTAACGGAAGCTGTTGTCCGTAACACTGGAGCCCCTCAATCAGCCGTTCATGTCATCATCAACGACATGCCAGAAGGAACTTACTTCCCACAAGGGGAAATGCGCACCAAATAATCCAGCTTAAGCAGAATTGCTTAGGCTTTTTCAATCTCCAAGTAGCATCCATTGAAGAAATAGTCTAATTTTGTTACAATTTGAAGAGATGCTTGGATACCTATCCTAAGAAAAGAAATACAAAAGGAATTAGTATGATTACACGTGAATTTGATACCATCGCTGCTATCTCTACTCCACTAGGTGAAGGAGCCATTGGTATTGTCCGCCTGAGCGGAACAGATAGCTTTGCCATTGCGCAAAAGATTTTTAAAGGAAAAGACTTGAGCAAGGTTGCAAGCCATACCCTCAACTACGGTCACATCGTTGACCCTCAAACTGGTAAGGTCATAGATGAGGTTATGGTTGGAGCTATGAAGTCTCCAAAGACCTTCACTCGTGAGGATATTATCGAGATTAACACCCACGGCGGGATTGCGGTAACCAATGAAATTCTCCAACTAGCTATCCGTGAAGGAGCTCGGTTGGCAGAACCTGGTGAATTTACCAAACGCGCCTTTCTAAACGGTCGCGTGGACTTGACACAGGCTGAGGCAGTGATGGACATCATCCGTGCTAAGACAGATAAGGCCATGAATATTGCAGTCAAACAATTGGACGGTTCTCTTTCTGACCTCATTAATAATACTCGCCAAGAAATCCTCAATACACTTGCCCAAGTTGAGGTCAATATCGACTATCCTGAGTATGACGATGTTGAGGAAGCCACTACTGCAGTCGTCCGTGAGAAAACTATGGAGTTTGAGCAATTGCTAACCAATCTCCTTAGAACAGCTCGTCGTGGTAAAATACTTCGTGAGGGAATTTCAACTGCCATCATCGGACGCCCCAACGTTGGGAAATCCAGTCTTCTCAACAATCTCCTTCGTGAAGACAAGGCTATTGTAACAGATATCGCTGGTACGACACGAGATGTTATCGAAGAATACGTCAACATTAACGGGGTTCCACTCAAATTGATTGATACAGCTGGTATCCGGGAAACAGATGACATCGTGGAACAAATCGGTGTCGAGCGTTCTAGAAAAGCCCTCAAGGAAGCTGACTTGGTACTACTAGTACTAAATGCCAGCGAACCACTGACCGCCCAAGATCGCCAACTCTTAGAAATCAGCCAAGATACCAACCGCATTATTCTACTTAATAAAACGGATCTTCCTGAAGCGATTGAAACTTCTGAACTACCAGAAGATATCATCCGTATTTCAGTTCTTAAAAATCAAAACATTGATAAGATTGAAGAGCGTATTAACGATCTCTTCTTTGAAAATGCTGGTTTGGTCGAGCAAGATGCTACTTACTTGTCAAATGCCCGTCATATTTCCTTGATTGAAAAAGCAGTTGAAAGCTTACAAGCTGTTAATGAAGGGCTGGAACTGGGGATGCCAGTTGATTTGCTTCAAGTTGACTTGACTCGTACTTGGGAAATTCTTGGAGAAATCACAGGTGATGCAGCTCCTGATGAACTCATTACCCAACTCTTTAGCCAATTCTGTTTAGGAAAATAAGAAAAATCCATGATCGTTCTTGCGGTCATGGATTTTATTGTCTTTATTAGTAATCTGGTCTTAGGACACCTGTTACAGTTGCCTTAGTCGCTTCGTAGTCGCCATCTACGACAACCTTGATGATGCGTTTGGCATCTTCTTCTGGTGCTGGAACTAGAGGTAGACGAGTTGGTCCAGCTTCAAATCCCATATAGTTCAAAACTGCCTTAACTGGAGCAGGACTTGGATAAGAGAAGAGGGCGTTGACCTTAGGAATGAACTTACGTTGAATAGCTGCTGCTTTCTTCATATCGCTTTCTGCAATGGCAGTGAACATCTCGTGCATCTCATCTCCATTTGTATGGGAGGCAACAGAAATAACCCCATCCGCACCAAGGTTCATGGCATGGAAGGCATCTCCATCTTCACCTGTATAAATCAAGAATTCTTCTGGCTTGTGCTCAATCAAGTAAGCCATATTTGCCAAGCTAGTACATTCTTTGACACCAATGATATTTGGATGGTCAGCCAAACGAAGCATGGTTTCTGGAGTTAATTCCACTACCACACGCCCTGGAATGTTATAGATGATAATAGGTAAATCAGAAGCATCTGCAATCGCTTTAAAGTGCTGATACATGCCTTCTTGAGAAGGTTTATTGTAGTAGGGTACGATCGCAAGCCCAGCAGCAAAACCACCAAAGTCTGCGACTTCTTTGACAAACTCGATCGAGTCACGCGTATCATTGGTACCTACACCCGCAATCAAAGGAACACGTCCATTAACAATCTTTTGTACAGCCGCAAAGAGTTCCAACTCCTCATCGTGGGTCAAGGTCGGACTCTCAGCAGTTGTTCCAGCTAGAAGAATGCCGTCTGTGTGATGGGCCAATAAATGCTCAATCAAGGCTGGAATGGCATCAAAGTTGATGGAACCATCCTCGTGGAAGGGAGTAATAAAGGCTGTGATGATTTTACACTCTTTTAAATCTTGATAAGACATGAGAAACACCTCTCTATTTCAAAGAAGGAGTTCATCTGAACTCCTAAACGATATGACTATTTTAATTCAAATTTTAATTCAGCTGTTGGACGAACCAATCCACGTTCGTGAAGAGTTTCTGCAATCTGAACTGAATTCCAAGCAGCACCTTTGAGAAGGTTATCTGAAACAACCCACATGTGGATTCCTTTTTCAGCATCCAAGTCTTTACGGATACGACCAACAAAGGTATCACGTGAACCAACTGCATTGATAGCTTGAGGATAGATTTGATGAGCTACGTCATCCTCAAGAACTGCACCTGGAAAGGCTGCGATGGCTGCTTTCACTTCTTCAATAGGGGCCACTTCTTTTGTTTCGATGTAAACAGACTCAGAGTGAGCTGACAAGACTGGAATACGCACACATGTTGCAGACACTGCGATGCTATCATCTTCCATGATTTTCTTAGTTTCCTTGGTCATCTTCATCTCTTCGTAAGTGTAATCATTGTCCGTGAAGACATCGATTTGCGGAAGAGCGTTAAAGGCGATAGGATAGTGTTTCTTGTCACCACCTGAAGGCAAGATTTCCGCATGCAAATCACGTGGATTCACACCGTCATTCAAGACTTCACGGAGTTCACGTTGTGTTTCAAGAATCGCTCCCATACCAGCACCTGAAACCGCTTGGTAAGTTGAAACGATGATACGGTCCAAGCCCCATTTTTGACGAACAGGCTCAAGAGCCACCATCATTTGGATTGTTGAACAGTTAGGGCAAGCAATAATCCCGTTGTGGGCATCAAGTGCGTGAGCATTGACCTCTGGGACAACCAATGGTACGTCTGGATTTTGGCGGAAATAAGATGTATTATCTACTACTACCGCTCCAGCTTGAACTGCGTATGGTGCATACTTAGCTGATGTCGAACCACCTGCTGAGAAGAGTGCAATATCAACACCCTCAAAAGCTGTCTCAGTCGTTTCTTCAATCGTAATATCTTGGTCCTTAAATTTCAAAGTCTTGCCTGCTGAACGTGCAGAAGCAAGGTAACGAATTTTATCGATTGGAAGTGTTGATTCTTCCAACATTTTTATCATCTGAGCTCCGACAGCACCTGTCGCGCCGACTACAGCAACTGTATATCCCATAAATAACCTCTTTCGGAATTTTCTAAAAATTTCTATAATAGATGTATTATACTACTTTTTACAGAAATTGAAAAGTATTTTTAGACTATATTTTCTGAAAACTAAAAATCCCTAGTCATTGACCAGGGACTAAGAGGCATCTTCATGTGATGAGCAGGTTCACACAACTCATCAAGGTCCGCTCCTGCGTTATGACCTCCTTATGCTCAATAGCAGTCCGAAGACTACCTATCGACTCATCGCATCTACTATTCTACTAGATAGAGTCACTTTTGTCAACAACCAAAACTCTTTGCTTCATTTATACAGGTAGATAAGAAAAACCTTGGTCTCCCAAGGTCACTTTGTTTCTATCATGCTAATTGCCGGGATTGAACCGGCGACCTCATCCTTACCATGGATGCGCTCTGCCAACTGAGCTAAATCAGCTTACCTAAAAAGTATACTATAGTTCTATGTTCTTGTCAAGCGCTCTCTTTTAATTTATGGAATGAAAAAAGCTAGATTTATCAAGAATCTAGCTTATAAACTTCTTATTTTGTAAGATCGATTCGCTGTCCCAGTTTATTGATCAAAATCGCACCTACGATAAGTGATGCAAACTCACCAATTCCAGTAGAGAACCATGTGAAGAAGAACGGAGCTTCTGCAATGATATGAAGTTCAGCTGCAATGGTAATCATTGAAATAGAGAATAGGATTGAAAAGAAGAAATGATCTTTTCGAATCAAACCATTGAACAAATAGTCTTTCTTATACTTGCTAAAGAGCCAAACACCTAGACTAAGGAAAACTAGAGTAGATCCCCCGCCGACAAAGACATCAATTATGCCAAAACTAAAGAAATTAGCAATCATACAACCAATCGTCACACCGATGATGTATTTAGGATTGTAAAAAGCCAAAAAATTCATCATCTCAGAAATACGGAACTGGTAAGCACCGTAGCTAATAGCATTAAGGGGTGGGGTAATGGTCAAAACCACATAGATAGCAGCAACAATAGCAATATCTGCCATGTCACGAACAGTTAATTTTTTCATGTTTTCTCCTTTAACGGTTTCCCGCGTAAAATATGCTTGGTGAAAGAAGCTAAGCACCAAGGGTTGAGATTATCAACCTTACTAGTATAGCACATTAGCCAGCTTTATGCTATACTAAAATCATGAAAAAACGAATAAGAGCTTTCTTTGATAACGAGATTCTCTCCTACCTATTTTTCGGTGGTGCTACGACTTTGATTTCTATTGTATCACGTTTGCTCATTTACCATATCAGCCACCAGGAAATCCTCGCAACTGCCCTCGCTAATATTATCGGGATTCTCTTTGCCTTTCTCACAAATGATACAATCGTCTTTAAACAAGAGAGAAGAAATTGGCCGACTCGCCTGGCTAAGTTTTTCTTAGCTCGTCTCTCTACACTTGGTCTTGACGTTCTTTTAACATATATCTTTGTTACAACCTTTCCTGACATTATTGGCCAGTTTGTCGAATTTAATATAGATAGAGTTAATACGATTGAAACTATCCTAGCACAAATTTTGATCATCATTTTAAACTATATTTTCAGTAAAATCTATATTTTTAAAGGGAACAACTGACCACTTTGAGCGTTCAAGTTGCTTTTTGTCACAATTTAGGATATAATAAATTAGAAAATTAGGAAAGGAATTTATGAAAATGTTAAAGGATCTTAAAGAATTCTTGCTTCGTGGTAATGTCGTTGACCTCGCTGTCGGTGTCATCATTGCCTCTGCATTTGGTGCTATCGTTACTTCATTTGTTAATGATATCATCACTCCACTTCTATTGAACCCAGCTTTGGAAGCTGCGAAAGTACAAAACATCGCTGAGCTTGCATGGAATGGTGTTACATATGGTAAATTCTTGAGTGCTATTATCAACTTTCTCGTTGTAGGTACTGTGCTTTTCTTCGTTATTAAAGCTATGGAAAAAGCGCAAAACCTTCGTAAGAAAGAGGAAGTGGTTGAAGAAGCACCTGCTGCTCCAACTGAACTCGAAGTTCTTCAAGAAATCAAAGCTCTTCTTGAGAAAAAATAAGACAAATAAAGGATCTAGCTTAAAGCTAAATCCTTTTTTCTTTACTCTTTTGGTAACTTCCCAGCTTTTTCGAGCATTTTCTTAATCAAGTAAGGCATCTTCACATTTTCACGGCCTTTTTTCTCAATGAGTTTTTTGACAAATTCTGGCATCTGAAGGTCGTCTGTCTCCTCCATAATGTCCTTGGTAGTTGCTGAAGGCGCTAACTCATCAAAGGTTTCTTCTTCTGGGAGAAAAGCTTTAAATTCTTTGTCTTCATTGGCTCTTACAGTAGCAACTAAAGCGTCAATTAAACGGCTATCCGTATTGGGCATAGGTGGACGATGGTAGGTGACATCTAATTCTTGACACAACTCATAACATTCCACATCATTATCGAACAAGACTTCAATGTGCTCACTGATAAAACTAATCGGGACAAAAATATAATGCTCTGGATGTTGCTTTTGTTCTCGTAAATATTCTAAGACATCTGGCTTGATCCAAGGGATTCCAATATCGCTTTCGCTCTGCCAAGTATTGGTATACTGGTCGGCTGTTAGGCCGAGTTGTTCAGCAATGAGCTTACTATTATCAAAAATCTGATCGATATAAGGATCTCCATAGTCCAAGGCAAAAATTGGAACACTGTGTGCTGAAAAGATTACCTTGAAAGATTCTTCTCCCACATGGTTTCGTAAAATTTTTCTAATCTCATCTGTCCAGAAGTCCAGCAAAGGCTGTTGTTGATACCAGTCCTTAATTACTAAAAATCGGATCTGCTGACTTTCCAAAAACTTTTCATACCCCATCACCGAGTAAAAGGAATAATGAGGTTCCAAAATCAAGCAGATACATTCTTCAACACCATCAGCTTCCATCTGCTTGATCACGTCTGGAATAAAGGGGCGAGAAAACTTATTGGCAAAGTAGATACCGTACTCCTCGCCTAAACGTTCCTTGACTAAATCAACCTCCTCACGTGTAATCCGCTGCAAGGGCGTCCCACCGATAAGGACATAGTTGTCATAGAGAGTCTGAATCTCGTGGTCTTGGGGTCTAACACCACGACGAATGTTTGTAAAAAATTCTGCTACTCCTTCAAAACTAATCTCCTCTGGAGATCCAAAGGTCATCATCAATATTGCTTTTTTCATGTTATCATCCTTATGATATTATTTTCACTATCTATTCTATCATGAAAGAAAAAAATAGTAAACGCTTCCGACGTCTACTATTTCTTTTGTTCTTTTGTCTTTCTATCTCGCCTTATGATTAGGATGATAACGACAAGGAGTAAAATAACGATAATCAGGAGAAGAAAGGCAAGGATATAAATCCAATGCGTTGGTAGGCCTTGATCGAAATACCGCGTCCCTACTGCTTCCCCACTTTTATCCTGGGCTGCTTTTACTGGTGCATCCGTTATTTTAGCTAAGAGGATATGCCGTCCGTTGGTAATATTAAGGAAACAGGTGCTTAATAAAACAATCTTGTCCGTTGAGGTCAAGGAAACATCTCGCTTGTACTTGGCTTTACTTAGCAAATATTGATAGTAGGCCTGGTGTTCCTCATCGTTGGAACTCAAAGTTCGGTAAATCTCCGTGTCATAGGCATCTACTTCTAAAATTCCAAATATCTCAAGCCCTCGTTCACGGCCGTTATAATAGATAGAGCCATAACGATGCTTTTCAAAAAAATCTTGATCCGCAAATTTTTGAATCTCCCCAAACATAGCACCAGAAGCCATGGAGTGACCATAAATGATGGTGTTAAAGTCCGTAAAATTTGGGTTAAAACGATAGTCTAGGAATATAGAACCTGACACAGTATAATCGCCAAAGGCATTGCGGTCAAGGTATTTGACATTGTCCTGACTCTGTAAGAGAGGATAGTCTACCTTGGTCCCATCGAGGCTAATCCAACCACAAACATCCTTGTTGAGGTGTTGCAAGGTTTCAAAGCCCGTACTGCTGGCATCCTTTTCAATGGGATTATAATGATCGTAGTCGCTCGCAAGAGCTCTATCAGCTGTAAAAAGACAGAAAAAAGCTAGAAAGAGGGATAGAATGGCCTTTATGGCTTCGCGACTTGTACTTGTTTTCATATTTCCTTCTTTCTCCTTTCTAGCCTTGAAAATAAAAGAGCAAGAGAGGCTGTCCCTTTCTCTTTTATTGGTAGTTTAGTCAGTAATGGTATCTGCCCCTTCTTCCTTTGCTTCTCTTCTACGACGCAAGATCAAGTAGAGGATGATGAGCAAGAAGATCAATAGCAAGAGCAAGATAAATAAGATGATATACCATATCCACAAAGGAATCGATGAGAGAAATCGTCCGAGCGACGAATCATCAAAGACGCTGTAAGGAAATGGTTTTGATTTTTTCGTATGGAAGGTGTTCTTTGGAACCGTATCCGTAATCTTGGCAACTACGATATGTCTCCCATTTGTTACGTCTAGGAAACAGGTACTGAGAAGGATGATATGGTCATTTGGCCCCAGTGTAATGTCTCGTTTGTGAATGGCAACCGAGAGTAAGTGATCGATATATTCTTGGCGCCGATCATCCCCATTAATACCTGGATCGTAGATGTTAAAGTCATAGGCGTCCACCTCGAGCATTTCAAAGATTTCAAGACCTTTTTCAACGCCATTATAGTAAATACTGCCGTAGCGATGCTGGTCAAAAAATTCCTTATCAGAAAACTTTGCTACATCTCCAAACATAACCCCATTTTCTACATGGTGTCCGTAGATGATGGTATTAAAGTCTTCGAACTTGGATTCATTTCGAGCCTCAAGGAAAATAGCCCCTGTAGCTGCAAATTCTCCCTTGGAATCCTTGTTCAGGTATTTTTCATTGTCTTTGGCTTGAACTAAGGGATAGTCGATATTGGTGCCATAGACATTGATCCAACCGAGAACCTCTGGATTGACTTGCTGTAGCTTGTGAAAGCCAGAAAAACTAGCAAGCTCATCCTTCTCACTGGTACTAACAGGTCTATAGGCCTCATACTCACTTGATGAAGCCTGAGAATAAACCTGATTGGCATCCCAGAGGGCGTAGAAACCAAAGAGAAAGACTAAGGCTGTCAAGAGGAGCAAGATATGATTCATCAATGCATCTACAGCAAGTACCAGACGCCTAGACAAACTCCTTTTGGGTTTCTCACGCTTGATTTTCATCGGTCAAACCACTTGCTTAAGCTTGTCTGCGTTTTTTAGACAAAACAACAAATCCAGCCAAACCAAGACCAATCATCAAGATGAAAGGAAGGTTGTCAATCAAGAGACCAGTAGGGGTAACGTCTGGTAAGCTATTTGTGATAGTGTTATCGTTCGGTTTTTCACCAATAAGGATACTATCTTGAGTGAAATTTGTAGAAACTGTACCAGCTTGATTTTTTGATGCTCCGTTCTCCTTATATGCAGCTGAAGCTGTGTAACCTTGAGATCCAGTTTCAACCAATTTATAACGAGTACCAGCAGGAATTGTGTCAAACACTAAAGATTGATCGTGACGTAGTGTTATAGTCGTTTCTTGACCATAGACAAATGTTTTTGAGGTTTCACCGATTTTACCAGTGATTGATTGTGAAGTTTCTGTAGATGCTTTTGTGAAAGTAAGCTTGAAAGTGAAATCTTTTGATTTATCTGCAGTAGCACCTGATACAACTTTTTTAATTACTAAAGATTTAGCATTTGGGTCAACTTTTGAAACATTTGGTTTATTAGGGTTTGGTTCATTTGGATCTGTAATTTTACCAGCATTTTTACGATAAATGTTAGTGAAAAGATCATATTTGTAAGTAGTTCCACTTTCAGATGGTTTTACTTTACCATTCACACTTGGGGATACTTGTTTAAAATACACAGAAGAAATATATGTTCCTCCTGTAGTTTTGTTCTTAACAATAACGTGCATTTCATAGTTGCGATTATCATATGTCATAAAATCAATAGGTGAACCATTTTTTTGAATAACTTTCCAACCAACATTTTGTTTTTCAGCAACAGTATAGACATATTCACCAGCATGTGTATAGTTCACTTCTCTAAAAATATCGCCGGTATCTTTCTTAATGTTAGTTTGGCCAGTTGCTAAAACGTCTGTTCCAGAATAAGATACATTTTTATCTGTAATTTGACCATTAGAAGAATCAATTGTTTCATAGGGTGCACCATTTGATGATGTACCAGTTTTAGGGGTGAAAGTAAATGTAAAAGTTGCTTCAGGTGTTGTAATTCCTTCAGCAATGTTCAACACCTTATTAATAGAAACTTTTGCACTTGTTTCACCAGTTGCTTTGGCAGTCGCCACATCATTATCATCCGCAAATGTTGGCACTCCTCTAAAGACCGACAAGGCGGTTACAGCTGCAATACTTGCAGTAACTAATTTTTTCAAAAATGTTTTTTTCATGATTATTCCTTTTATTTTTAAATTTCTTTTTTCATAAATTATCATCAAAAGCCCCGTCGCCTTAGGACTGTTACCACCTTGCCATGGGTATCCTTTATAGGAATGGTTCCAAAAGCACGGCTATCTACAGCCGTTGTTCGATTGTCTCCGAGGACAAAGAGTTGTCCTGCTGGGACTTTCATTGGGAAGGTAGCCCCTTCCTTATAGAGCAGCGTTTCTTTGTAGATATCCTGCTCTTGTTGAGGAGAACCGTTGATGATGAGACCATTTTCGTTTATATCGATCGTACTTCCTTCGGTTGCTATGACACGCGCCACTCTTTCCTTGCCCTTATAACTATAGACGAGTAAATCACCAATCGAATAACGTTTATCCAGCCTATAGTAGACAACCAAGTCGCCATCTTTTAAGGCCGGCTTCATGCCGTCGTCATTGTATCTCAATAGTCCAAAGACAAAAAAGTAAAGGGTGGCCAGTACAAACCCAACCATCAGAAACTTACTGACTAAGTAGAGGATATCTCCCCATACACTCGGCGGAGACTTATCCCGATTGACTTGTGTTACTGTTTTCTTATGTTTCTTTTTAAGTAGCATTATTTTCTCCTATGTACCACTAGATATCCGAGTAGGATTGTAAAGAAGATACCTCCTAGAGGAAGGATAATTCCTAACATGAGTGTACTGCTGAGGAAGTCAACTCCGGTTTCAGGTACATTATTCTTATTATTCGTGACTGTCGCGGACTTATCCCCATCCAGTTTGCCTTCTTGATTTTCATAAGATACCTGATATCCACGAGAAGAGGTTGATTCCTCTTCTACGGTATAGTGACTATCGAGTGGTAGCCCATAAATTTTTATGGTTTGATCTTTGTTGAGATCAACAGACGCTCGACCGTCAGTAAACTGCAGAATCGTTCTTTGGTTATTTACCAATGCATTATAGGAACCGTTCAATGGTCTATTCTGAGCATCCCTGATGTTAATGGTAATCTTGAAGGATTTTAATAGGTTGGCAAATACACCTGTAACTTTTTTTGTGACTGATAAACTTGGAAGCTTGTGATTGGTGACAATACTGGTTTCGTCTTTATTCAGGTCGCCCTCTTGATTCTCATACGTAACGTGGTAACCATTTGTTGATGCTGCTTCTTCTTCAACCTTGTAATGGGTTCCTCGAGGAAGATAGCTTAGAATACCTTTCCAACGTTTTCGTTTTTCGACACGGATCTCCGCTTCTCCATTCACAACAGTTATATCGCCAAAAGTTCCATTCAATGGTGTAGAATCAGGAGAGGTTAGTTTTACCTTAATCCTAAACTCTTTGTTCAAGTTACTTTCAGCTTCCAACACTTTCTTAATCGTCAGACTTGGCAATTGTTTATAGATTACCTTGAAGGATGGTTTAGTTTCTGTACCAACATTTTTTATTTCTTTGGTAAAGGCGGGGACGTCTGGTGCAATTAAATCGTATTGATATCCTTTGGCAACTTTTTCAAAGTTCCTCGTTTCATTAGATACGTTTTTACTAACATTCACATTGGTCTTTCGATAGTCTTGATTATCAGGACCTCCGTTCTTGTTCTTTTGAACCAGTTTCAGTTCAACATTACTCGGTTGATCAGCTGTAATGACAGTTCTCGCACCCGTCACACCTTGCCATTCAACTTCCACTGGTACCGTTAATGGATCTGAAGGCTTAAAGGTTGGGTTGTCAGAGTATTCTTTGGTCTTGGTTTGAGAGGTGCCTATTCCATAGGAATAGGTGACACTGGCACCTTTATTGGAGTAGAGTTTATTGACATCAGAACCTTCAGCATCACCAGCCTCTAGTTTTTTATCACCAGCAATAGCATCCAGGGCTTCTTGACTAGATGTAACAGTAAATTTAAGGACATATCTAGCTCCATCTTCTAAGGAATAATTCGGAGAAAATTTAGCCGTAACTTCCACTAATCCTTCTGACGTTGTCTTGGAATCAAAAGTTACTTGATTTTCGGTTAATGTTTCACTACTACCAGCCTTTTCTTTCACTACACGAAACTCTGACGATCCGTTTGGTAATAGCTGGACATACTTAGAAAGAACATCCTTGATGGTCACGTGGTGGACTCCCAGTGGCAGAATCTTATCAGTGATATCTTTGAAACTGTCTTGTAACTGGTCCTCATCATTTGCAGAGAATATTTCATTTGGAATGGAGGCATTATGTTGCCTCATATAATATTGCAGACTGGTAATACTGTCGACATTGTTTGAATAACGAAATTTAATCGAATAGAAACCATCAAGTGTTGGAGCCAAGCTATATGATAGACTATTTAGATTATTATTTAATCTATCCCAAAACCACTGGGGAGCTGTTTCGATATTAGGATCTTCGTTATTGTAGTTATATATAGTGTAACCATTGGCATCGTAGACCATATTCGCAAAGCCATCTGAAAGCAAAATAACGACTTTCTTAGCATTATATCTTGCACTTCCCATTAACTGGTTGGCCAAGGTTAATCCAGCCCCAATATTGGTCCCGGTACCAATACCTGACTCAGTACCAATGGAATTACCTCCTGCAATACTCATGTTGTATACCGCTGTTTTAGCAGCACGAGCATTGTTACTCCATCCTAAAATCGTGTTAGCATCATCCCATGGTGAAACGCCATCATAGTATTTTGTCATCCGTTCATAGGGCCAGTATGGTCTAAAAAGTCTCCATTTATTTCCATCCCAATACTGATCATTCTTTTTATTGTCAATTTTCCCACCAAATCCTACCATAGATAAACGGTTATTAGAATTGGATAGAATGGTATCAATTAAGCCCTTACGACCATTTGTTCCTCTTAGAGTATTTTTCAATGCGTCAATCCGACTGATCGTCCGTCCATCAAAAGATTGGACATCCTGATTCTGCATACTTCCTGAGAGGTCTGCTACTAAAACAACATCCAAGGGATCCGTTTGGGTCTCCGTTCCCAGTTTGGACGTGATATCCAATGACAACTCATACTTGTCATCCTGTCCTGATATCGGAGTAATTGTCTTGTGAAGACTTGTCTGAGGTTCTGTAGTAGAATCTGCATTTAACAGACTTATCGGAGCACACAAAAAGAGAATAGCTAACAGTGTAACTAAACGGCGCGCAATAATTTGAACTTTCTTAAAATCGAAGCGAATGTTCATTTTATTCTCCTTAACTAGAATGTACTAATATTGTTATTATGTCAACCTAGTACGTTTACAAAATAATTGTACAATAAAGTTCACGCAGTGTCAATTAATATGGTTAATTTTATATTATGTTAATTAATAAAAGAGTATGATTCTTCTTTGTCTTTCAAACTATTCTATGGTAAAATGAAAAAAGAATAAAAAAATTTCATAAAATATCAATGCATATATTTTATTCTAAAATGCCCAAGATTTCATTTGAAAGTCTATTGAATTTGAATTATTATATTTTTTCAAAATTCATGAAATTTTCAGAATAAGGTTTTTTCCGAAGTTTGCATTCTATTTTATGATTGTTAAAGGAGTTTTTATGACTTATCCGAACCTTTTAGATCGTTTTTTGACCTACGTTAAGGTCAATACTCGTTCTGATGAACACTCTACTACTACTCCAAGTACGCAAAACCAGGTAGATTTTGCGACCAATGTTCTTATTCCCGAAATGAAACGTGTTGGTTTGCAAAATGTCTACTACCTTCCAAATGGTTTTGCTATTGGTACCTTACCAGCTAATGATCCCAGCCTGACACGCAAGATTGGCTTCATCTCCCACATGGACACTGCTGACTTTAATGCTGAGGGAGTTAATCCGCAAGTCATCGAAAACTACGATGGTAGAGTTATCGACTTGGGTGATTCTGGTTTCAAACTGGATCCAGCTGACTTTAAGAGTCTTGAGAAATATTCGGACCAAACCCTCATCACAACCGATGGCACGACCTTGCTGGGTGCTGATGACAAGTCTGGGATTGCTGAGATTATGACAGCTATTGAATATCTGACTGCTCATCCCGAAATCAAACACTGTGAGATTCGAGTTGGTTTTGGTCCAGATGAAGAAATTGGCGTTGGAGCTAACAAGTTTGATGCAGAAGATTTTGACGTTGACTTTGCCTATACTGTTGATGGTGGTCCGCTAGGAGAACTTCAGTACGAGACTTTCTCAGCAGCTGCTGCTGAGCTTCATTTCCAAGGACGCAATGTCCATCCTGGTACTGCTAAAGGTCAGATGATCAATGCACTTCAGCTAGCAATTGATTTTCATAATCAACTTCCAGAGAATGACCGACCTGAACTGACAGATGGTTACCAAGGTTTCTATCATCTTATGGATGTGTCAGGTAGCGTTGAGGAGACGCGTGCAAGCTATATCATTCGAGACTTTGAAAAAGATGCCTTTGAAGCTCGTAAGAAAGCCATGCAGGATATTGCTGACAAGATGAATCAAGAGCTTGGGAATGATCGCGTTACCTTGACTCTGACAGACCAGTACTACAATATGAAGGAAGTCATTGAGAAAGACATGACACCCGTTACCATTGCTAAAGCTGTTATGGAAGATTTAGGGATTACGCCTATTATTGAACCAATCCGTGGAGGGACAGACGGCTCTAAGATTTCCTTTATGGGAATCCCAACTCCTAATATCTTTGCAGGTGGTGAAAACATGCATGGACGCTTTGAATACGTCAGCCTTCAGACAATGGAGCGTGCAGTAGATACCATCATTGGCATTGTATCCTATAAAGACTAAAAAGACGAGGTAGCTCAGCTACTTCGCCTTTTTTTATTCATTTTATTGAGCACTTGGTTCAGACTCACTTTGCGCTTGTTTTTCTGTTGGTTGAGAAGCAGCTGTTTCGCTGTCTTTCTCAGACTTAGATTGGCTATCAGTTTCACTTGCTTTTGAACGGAGTTCCTGGTTCAAGCTAATAATCTCTTTAGCTAGAGTGAGGAGACCTTCTTTATCACTGCTTTTGGCTGCAAGTTGATCAAATAGGGTATCAACACGTTCAAAGTCAGCATCAGATCCTTTGTTATCCTCTAAGTACTTGTGAAGAGAGAGCAAGACATTATAGAGTTTTTGGTAAATAATCACCGTTTGTGGATCCTGTTCTGCTTCTTTTTTCTCTCGTTGGATAGTCGCTGCAATACGATTCAAGAGATCCTCAAGTTGTGTTTTAGCTTCGTCAAGGTCTGCATTTTCCTTTTCAGTAGCCGCTTTGATATTAGCTGCTTCTTCAGCTAGGGATTGTTTGACACCATCTTCTTTGACACGTGCTAGGAGTTGAGCAGCTTTAGTTAGGAGAGCATCCACTTCTTCCTTCTTAACATGGCTAACTCGCTCTTCTGGCATAAAATCACCGTAGAGTTCTTTTAAGAATTCATAGATGGCGGTCTTAGCAGTTTGACTATCTACTTTTTCCGTATCTAGAATAGTCTTACCAGCTTTTGTAGATACGGGTTCTTCTTTGAGAGCCTCTTCTACTTCTAACTTAGTTTGGTAAATAGTTGGGAATAGCTTGTTCAAGTCGGTTGCTTTGAGGAAAGATTGTGACTGGTAAAGTTCCCAAGTCAGCTTGGCAACACGGTTCCGAAGTTCTTCTCTAAGACGGCCATCGGATACATGTTCGTAGAAGTACTTGATGTACTCTACAGTTGTGACTCCTGTACGATCTCGAAAATCTTGCAAAGCCTGAAGTTTCGCTTCAATTGCAGCCAACTCTGTCTCATCCTGTGCTAGTTTTGCTTCCTGCAAATGTACCAAAAGATCTTTCTTAGGCAAGCCATAAGTATCTGTATCCAGTGTATTGATCTTATCTACAAGGGCTTGGTACTTCTTATCTAAAGGTGAAGTTTCAACCGGTGCCACATTTTGGTCCACATGGATATACTGTTTATCAAAGAGATCCAAGGCTGCTAGGTATCCAGCAGTTGAGTTTGTTGCCAATTTTTTCATATTTTCGGTGAACTGCCCCAAAGCAAGTTCAACCCGTCTCTGCATGATTGGCTGGTCTTTGTAGAGATTTCTGCTATCTGCTAAAAGTTGATCCACCTTAGATAGAACTGTTTGTTCATCAAATGCTCCAGGTTGATAGGTCGATTGTAGGGCCAGAATCTTATTTTTCAAAGCTACTTCATAGCCCTTTGTCTGAACCTTAATGTAGTGATTGTGATCACCGTGAGGAATCACAAAGCTACCATTCTCTACTTGCAAACTATAAGGAGACACCCCATCACGTAGGGCAGTCGTATAAAGTTCATTTAGGAAATCCAGTTCTGGATTTCCAGTTTGGAGAGGAATACGAACATGTTCTTTTCGAACAGCATAAGGATGGATATGGGTTGGATCATAGGCTTGATCCGGATTTCCAAAGACAAAGAATCCATTTGAAATACGAATCGCTTCAAGCGGTACCCCGTAGGTCTGTGAGATATACTTGATTTTTTCTTCATCGCTCGCATCTTTCGAGAAACTTTCCACAGTCTTTGCAAGTGGTTGAACGTGCTGAGGCTGATGATTTTCTTTCAAGTGATCTTGGGCAGCTTTGATTTGGGCTGCAGTCAAGTCCTTCTTAAAGAAATAATGAGCGTGATCTCCATGAGAAACTACAAAACCTTGCTCATCTTCACTAATAACACGGTCAGCTGCAAAACCATGATCATGTTCTTCGCCGTGATGGTGGTCATGCTCCTCTCCATCATGGTCATGATCTTCGTGGTTGGTATCCTGACTTCCATGGTCACCGTCTTGGTCATGAGGATGATCTGGTTGAGCTGGATGTTCTGCTGGTTTGCTTGGATTTTCCAAAGGTGTTGGCTTCCCACTGTCGCTAGATAAAGGAATCATACGCGCAATCTTTTCTTCCAAGGCAGAAAGTTTTGTATATGGGATGAAATGATAGTGATTTCCGTGAGGAATCGCCACGCCACTCGGCGTTCTACTTGAAATCTTAGCAGGATCAAAAATCAAGCCATCTGATTCAGCATAACGTTGACTCCTTGGAAGAGCATAGAGTTGCTGCAACAGACTCTGTAAGCTCTCTTCTGGATTGCTTGGTCTTTCAGCTTCTTGACTCGGATTGCTAGTTTGACTAGTTGTGTTTGGACTCGGACGATAGTCAGTCACACTTGCTTGTTTTCTAGTTCCAGAAAGGTAGGCTTGGGCAGCAGCCAATTCACTAGCAGACAAGGAGCTCTTTGGAATATAGTGGTAATGTCCACCATGAGGGACAATATAAGCATCTCCAGTATCCTCTATAATATCAGACGGATTAAAGATGTAGCCATCGTCGGTAGTATAACGGCCTTGTGATCGCGCAAGTGTCACTGCACTGTTAGAAGTTGGTGCATCATGAGTATGACCTTGTTTTTGGCGCTCAATTTCGTCCTTCGTACGAACGTTATCAGCATGTGTCGCATCTTTAAGGTAGACATAATACTTGCCATCCACCTTGATAATGTAGCCACCTTTGATTTCATTGACAATATCAGCGTCTTTCAGTTGATAATTGGTATCTTTCATCAAAAGTTCTTCGCTGAAAATCGCGTCAAAAGGAACTTTACCATTGTAATAATGGAAATGATCACCATGTGAAGTCACATAACCTTGATCGGTGATTTTCACGACAATTTGTTCAGCCTGAATATCTTCTTTTTTGCTAACTTGATCTGGTGTCTGGGTCTCTGTTTTTTGAGAATCTTGCTTACCATCGACATAAGACACACGGTTATTATCTTTGTTTCCTTCTACCTGGTGTTGGTTCAATGCATAGATGCACAGACTTAGGGAAAGGACAAGAGCCGATCCTGCTACAATATATTTCTTCTTCATTTTCATCATCTCCTCATTTTAATTCTTCTGCAAGAACGTTCATATTTTCTTCTAGATTTTCTAAGTAATTCTTGTCATTTTCAGGGTCTGCTTCCAAAGGATTGAGAGTCTTTAGGCTAACTCCTGTTGATTTGACCAAGGTTTCAGCGACTTTAGAAGAAGCATTGCTCTCAGTAAAGATGGTTTTAACCTTATAGGTCTTAACGAATTCCTGAATTTCTGTTAGTTGTCTCGGACTTGGCTCTTGTTCAGGAGAGATACCAGCAATTCCAAGTTGTTTCAATCCAAACCGTTTAGCGAGATAAGAAAAGGCTGTGTGTTGTGTAACAAAGGTCTTTTGACTCGCTTTTTCAAAAATAGGCTGGTACTTCTTAGTCAATTCTTGGGCTTTAGCGATAAAGTTTTTAGCATTCTTTTGATACGTTTCCTTATTAGAACTATCAATCTCCGAAAGTTTGTCAGCGATAATCTGAGCTTCTTCACCTGCTTTTTCTGGATCTAACCAAGTGTGAGGGTCGTAGAGTGTTTTTTCATCGATGCCGTCACCAGCTTCAACATCTTCCAAACCTGGTACACGCTCCAACGTCATTCCTTCAGAAGCTTCTAAAACCTTAACTTTTGAGTTTTTCAAGTTAGGATCTAGACTTCCCGCCCAAGATTCGAGCGTATGAGAGTGATAGACAAAGACATCCGCATCATAAATGGCAGCAATGTCATTTGCTGACGGTTCAAAGGAGTGAATCCCACTACTTGACTGAATCATCCGTACATCATTCAAGTCCCCCGATACCTCTTTGACCATGGCATAGATTGGGTAAAAACTTGTTACAATCTTCATCCCTTTTGCTTCTTGTTTTTCTTTTTGGCTACATGCTCCTAAGACAAGAACCAGCAGACTTGCCACTAATAATAGAAATGTTCTTTTTTTCATCATTACTCCTTAACTAGTATTTAACCATTTAATTAACTAGTAAATAGTTTATCTTTATTTACACTATATGTCAAGATATTTTACATATTTTCATGAAAAAAATGAGAACTAGAACTTACATTCTGTTCTCATTTTCGATTTTAACTTTTCTAGTTCTCCTATCCTGTTTTTAGGATCTAGAAAATGCTACTACCTTTACTTACTCTCTTTTAATAAAGCCAACAGCTTTTCAGCTTCAGCCATAATGGTATTGTTATCCTGAGCACCAAATAGCAGGTTATTTTTTAAGCCAGTGAGAGTTTCTTTGGCATTGGACTTGATAATGGGGTCTTGAATCTTTGCAAGTAGCTCTTCAGCCTCTCTCAACTTCGCTTCAACCTTTTCAGTCTCGACCTGAGGTTCTTCTGGCTCCTCTGGTGATTCTTCTTCCGGTTCCTCAGTTGGTGTTGGAGATTCTGGTTTCTCACTTTGAGGCTTTTCTTCGCGTGGCTTTTCTTCCTCAGGTTTGTCTGTCCGAGGTTTCTCCTCTGATGGTTTTTCCGTTTGATTGGTATCAGCTTGACCATTTTGGTTTCTTTGAACATGGTCACTTGCATTGCCCCAACCACTATTTGAATGCGGACGTTCGTTTGGATGTTCGACATAGTACTTGACAGTCGCAAAGAGATCTTCTAGACTATACCCCTTAGGTGCCTCATAAAGTCCTTCGTCAAACCACTCGAATTTGATGTTATGGTAATGATCATAATGAGGAATGATTAAACTACCGTTTTTAACTTCCACGGTATGTTGGAGATTGTAAGGCATACGATCAAGCGGCACCTTCTTAGCTGCTTTCACGCGGTTGTAGATAGCTTCTGCTCCTTTAGCCTCCGTATTTCCTGGATTCTGATGGTCTGTTGAAGGAGGAGTCAAACCTTTCTCTTTAGCATAAGCCTGGGCTGCCGCTCTTTCGGCTTCAGACAAACTATCTTTCTTAATCCAATGACTATGGGTCATATGTGGAGTTACATAGGCATCCCCCTCATCACTGGTGATATCACGAGGATCAAAGATATAGCCATCTTCTGTTGTATACTTGCCTGCCAACTTGGCTACCTGAATCTCATCATCAGTGTAGGCAATTTGCGCATTTGGTTTTCCTAAACGTTCTGGATGACGAATCGGTGCTAGAAAGGCAAGAATATCATCCACCAGCTGGACTTTATCACTTGAGGCATCATTGAGACGTTCCAAGAGTTTATCCAAAGCCTCAAAATCAACTTTACGGCCTTTATTATCAAGTAAGTCCTGATGAATTCTTGCTAGTAAATCATAAGCCTTATTGTAAAATCCTCGATCACCAGATGGGAGATTGGTTTTCTTAGCTCCGAGCTTATGAGCTAAATTTTCTTGCTTGGCTAGCTTACTATCAATGGCTGCAGTAGTTTCAGCTGATAATTCCTTGGCAGGAATATAACGAGATGTTCCATTCTCCTCAAATACATAGCCATCAGCTACTTTTCGAATCACCTGTTTAACCAATTTTTCATCAATTGGATTGCTTGGAGATGGTTGAGGATTTGGTGCAGGTTGTGGGCTTGGACTAGGTTCCGGAGTCGGTTGTGGACTTGGTTGTTCTGGTCTTGAATCCGGCACCCTATGGTTCGAACTGTACTGTAGAGGAATAATACGAGCGATTCGTTCTTCCAATTCAGACATCTGTGAATAAGGGATGAAATGGTAATGGTTCCCATGAGGCACAGCAACTCCTCTAGCTGTTCGACTTGTAATCTGTGCTGGGTCGAAGACAAGGCCATCAGATTCTACGTGTCGTTGGCTGAGCGGCAAGGCGTAAAGTTGTTTCAGAAGGCTATCAATATCCTCATCACTCTGACTTGCTTGGTTATCGTCGCTACTGTTGTTAGCTGTGTTCGTGTTCTTATAGCTGTTGCTTTGATTGTTATAGCTGTTGCCTTGATTATTATAGGATGGAGTCCATCTATCTACATCGCTGCTAGCACTGTTGTTATTGGTACGGCGATAAGTAGGCGTATTTGATTGGCCACTTCTACCAGATAGAAAGGCTTCTGCAGCAGCCAATTCGCTGGCTGATAACTCACTCTTAGGAATGTAATGGTAATGGTCCCCATGAGGAACGATATAAGCATCACCAGTATCTTCAATGATATCAGAGGCATTAAAGATATAACCATCATCTGTGGTGTAGCGTCCCTGTGAACGTGCCAATGCAACAGCGCCATCGTTTGCTAAAGTTCCTCCTTCACGATGCTGACTATGTTCTTGTTTTTGTCGATTGATTTCTTCTTTTGTACGGACATTATCCGCATGGGCAGCATCCTTAAGGTAAACATAGTATTTTCCATCTACCTTGATAACATAACCACCCTTGATTTCACTGACAATATCCTCGTCCTTGAGCTGGTAGTTTGGATCCTTCATCAGCAACTCTTCACTGATGATAGCGTCATAAGGGACCTTGCCATTATAGTAATGATAGTGGTCGCCGTGCGAAGTAACATATCCTTGGTCTGTTATCTTGATGACGATTTGTTCGGCATTGATGCCTTCTTTTTTGCTGACCTCATCAGGAGTCAGATTCTCTGTTTTTTGCGTAGCCTGTTTTCCATCTATATAGGAAACACGGTTATTTTCCTTGACCGTTCTAGCTTGATACAGTCCCAATTCATAAGAACAGACACTTAAAATTAAAGCTGCCGCAGAACCAGCAAGGTATTTTTTATTAATTTTCATCGAAACTCACTTTCTTTTTTGATATTTCTAGTTGCAATTCATTTCTAAATTGCAGAAACCCCTCTCTATTAATTAACTGGTTAATAGTTTACTCCTAAATTTGCAACTTGTCAAGAATTTTATGAACCAGTTAAGTATTTTTTTATTCTTCACCGCTACTTTCTCTAGAATGGACTTTATATAAAAAAGATTTTCTTGAAAATTCTTTAAAAAAGCCCCTGCAACTGAGTTGCAAGGACTTTTCGATTAATCAAAATTAACGTATTCTTTTTGAAGTTCAAGGACTTCTTCCATTGTTGAGCATTCTGTAAGGGCACGGTTTGCGTACTCTTCCATCTTAGCTGTATCCAATTTCTTCATCAAGCTACGTGTACGAAGTACAGATGTTGCTGACATAG